>NZ_JAEQCB010000163.1:0-11274 GCF_020738785.1 Microcoleus sp. PH2017_05_CCC_O_A
TGTGGCAATACAAGTCTATTGAATAAATAATGTCACCTTCTAAAACAAAGGTATGTAGTTGCGCTTGAGCGCTCCGATCTTATATATATTAAGAGCGCTCAAGCGCAACAACGTACCTATTTAACCCTGAGATGGTACTAGATTCGCTTACAAACGATCGCAATACCACACGCCCCCAGCATTGCCACAACCGACGGTACCAAAGGCACCCACCAACCCTGGATTAGCAAAAACCAGCAAATTCCGACCAAAATCCCCGCAAAAGCGATCGCCCGCAACACCGCAAACAGCCTGCGCCGGCTGACAATCGCGATCGCGCTACCAACTGCTGCGCCGCCCAAAATCCACAGCATTTCCTGCCACACAGGCACAATTTGTAGCAGCGGGCGCCCATCCAAAGCAGCACTGATAATTTGACTCGACATTTGTGCTTGAAGTAACACCCCCGGCATTTTCTGGTAAGGTATTTCTCGCGCGCTGTAGGGTGTAAAAAAATCATCGGGATTGGAAATGGGCGCCGTCACACCTATAAAAATAATTCGGTCTTTAATCAAATTGGGACTAACTTTTCCTTCTAACAGTTCTGTCAGGCTAACTCGCTGAATAAAAGTTCGGGGCGATCGATAATTTAGCATAATTTGAAAGCCGCGATTGTCCAGGTTTTGATAAGCGCCTGTACTGCCGTGAATTGGTGCAAAAACTGCCTTTCTCAGCCCTATCTTATCTCCTGACAAAGTTTCTGGTGTGATGCCTTTTGCTGCTAGGTAATGGAGCGCAGCCCTCATGCTCAAAGAGTGTTCTGTAGCACAAAGATCGGTTGTCTGCGGCTGCATAAACAGCAAGTGGCGGCGGAGAATGCCGTCGGCATCAGCCACCACATCGCTGAACCCGAGGCGCTCTTTTGGCAGTGCAGGTGGCGGTTTGATGCCGCATTTGTTCGGTTTGCCGCTTTCTTTGACGCTGCACAAACCAATTAAACTTCGATCGCTCTGAAAGCTAGCAGCCAATGCTGCATAACCGACTCCGGAGGGGCGAGGGCGAAAGATATCCAGGGCAATCGTTTGCGGCCGATATTGTGCTAAATTTGCTACTGCTTGGGCGATCGTCCCATCCGGCAGCGGAAAGCCGTATTTTTCGATATCCGTTTCCGTTGCTTCCACCAGCAACAAACGCGAATCCGAGCTTTCGGCGGGACGCAGGCGCATCAATTGGTCAAAAGCTTGCAATTCCCATATTTGCAGCCAGCCCAGCGATCGCATTCCCGTGACAGAAACAGCACTAATTGCGATCGCCAACAGCCCGATTTGTAAGCGCCGCCTCCAAGGAAAAGGTGCTGGTTTATTTGCCAACTCTTGCCAAGTCGGCGGATTGGCAGCAGGATTTTGACAAATTACCGGCAGCCAATCCGCAGCGGGAATTTCTGACTCGCATTCTGCCAATCTTTGCCTCGCGAGGCGCACTGACACATACAAAGATTCCCCGCTGCAAAAAGAGGCGAGAAAATACTTTAAAAAATCTTGGGCAACTCGATCGCATACAGGTTCTCGCATTACGATCGTTTGCGGGATGCCCAAATCTTCAAACTGCCGCGCTATGCCCAATCCATCGCAAGAATTCAAAATAGCCAACTGCAAGCCACGGTTAACCGCTAGCTTGAAGCCTTGTTTCAGCTCTTCTACTGTTAAACTCTCGGTTTTATTGATATAAAATTTTCCCGATCGCCCGGATGCGTCGCTGTCACTGTGTCCGGCAAAAAATAAGATATCCCAGTTGTTTTCCCAAAGTTCTTGACAGATTTTTCTGCGATTTGGTTCGACCAAAAAAGTAACTTCTGCTGATGGCAATCCTTCCAAAAGTTTGCAGTCTTGTTCAATATTAATATTTTCACTGTTACCCAATATTGCTAAAATCTTTACGCGATTTGCAGGGTATTTTTCCAAATCCGCAGATCCCCCCCAGCCCCCCTTAAAAAGGGGGGAGAATTCACTCAAAGTCCCCCTTCTTAAGGGGGATTTAGGGGGATCTGAAATCGGAGATCCCCCCCAGCCCCCCTTAAAAAGGGGGGAGAATTCACTCAAAGTCCCCCTTCTTAAGGGGGATTTAGGGGGATCTGAAATCGGTATTTTTTTATAAGCTGTGGCGCTCAAGGCAATTTCGGCTTTCGGATACCCATTGAAAATATTCCAACAGTACCACGGTAAACGCCGCAAAACGATATCATCAGTTTTGATTAAAAATCGAACTGTATCCGATGGGTTTAATTGTACGAGTAATGTGTCTTTGAGTTTACGAAACGGTTCAGAGTCAAGCCAGCTATTGATTTGCAGGCTTAATTGTTCCGCCAACTCGCGACACTTGGACAACTGTGCTGTACGAGATTCGCTAATGGTAATTGCGATCGGCTTAATGCGGAAATCTCCCAAACTGCGGTAGACTGACTGCCAGCGATCGTAGTTGTCAGCTATTTCTAGTTTTGGAGGCAGGAAACCTTGGATTTCTACTGTGGCCCGTTCTCCTTCCGGGCCGATTTCCAGAGTAGCTCGCACGCCTTTTGTCAAGTTATCATCTAGCTTTAAGACAACTAATTTTTCCATGGTTGACACTCTCAGGTTTTTGATACACTGAGATTTTTGATTCCCCAAGCCAACTTCCTGGTAAAGGTTCAATTTTAATGCTGAACAGCTTATAACCAGCGGGCCGATTTAAGCGACAAAATTCTCTGCAATACAGACTTCTTTCAGTTTTACCACAACGCTGAAACATTCTCCGCGATCGGCAGCAAATTCCAGTGTCATGCAGCCGTTGTCTTTTTTGACGGCACAAGCTTCCATGACAGTCGTTCCTTCGCCGTCGATGAGTTTCAGAGTCAGGTTGAGCGGCAAGCTGTCCGCACCGGCGATCGGATGCACCTGTACTTTAATATTAATATCAGTATCAGTCGTTGGTGCGATCGCCACCAGCAAAGCTACAGATTCGGCGGGTACTCCTACACCCCTATCTAAATTAGGTTTTCCCCGAAAATAGTTGAGGGTTGTTGATACTGGTTCCGAGATATCTGGTGTCAGATGGATCGTCTTAGCCCGCACGACTGCGCTACCGTAACGAAAAGCTAAACTAGGTTCTGGCGGCGCTAAAACTTCTGCTACAGACTGCCAACTGGCCTCGAAAATATTGTGCAGCCACTGACTGAGTTGTACAGCTTTTTTGCTGCGTTTCAGACTATCCAAATGTAGCAGCAATTTTTCAAAACTTTGTAATTTGTCGATCGCCAACTCGCCAGCACTTGCAGTTGCCATAAATCCCAGCAAAGTAGCTTCTTGCCGCTGTGTATCGATTTCAACTGCTACTAAACCAATGCGATCGTCAGGTATTTCCAGCGGAATGTCACAAAACTTGCCAGACTTCACAGGGCGGCATTCCAAATAGCCAAATTGAGTTAATTTCAAATCTGCTGCATCGGTGCAAAGGCGCATAACAGGGTTCCAACTGTCGCTGGCTTTCAAATCTGTAGGAATATCCATCATTTCCATGTAATCTTTCACTGCACATACAGCTAAAGTGTTGAAATAAACTTGGCCTCTTTTTTCTGGTGTGATCAATCCTTTAATATTTGAAAATTTCTCTGCCAGCCGCAGCGCTGCGGTGGTAATGGGCAGTGGAATAGATGATTGCCTGATATTGTTAAGGTTGCCATTCATCGGGATTTTCCTCTTTGAACTATGGTGTTATGATGGAAATTCAAAAACAGACTTTTCTCTAGCGTTTCTCAGGTAAGTGAATTACAGAAAACGGCTATTACTAGACTTCTTGCAAAAATAGTTAGGACGATGCTTAAAGCCCATCCCACAAAAATCTTTTTTCTTGTGGGATGGGCTTCTAGCCCGTCCCAAAGTTTGATTAAAAGGACTTTTGCAATCTTGTCTACTAATTACAATTACTCAATATTAATGGTTATTAGCTCCCGCCATGAAAGGCTGATTGTTTGGAGAACCAGGTTTAAATACTCGCCTGAAAAACCTCGCTATCAACCGTCAACTGTCAACCGTCAACTGTCAACTGTCAACTGTCAACTGTTATTCTAGATATCCTTGCTCTTTGGCAAAATTTCGCAAGCGCGGCAAACATTCTCTTTTATAAAAGTTGGGTGCAGTTGACGGTGGTAAGTTAAATTCAAGACCAATCTTTTCCCAGGAAGTCTCCGGAGGAAGACGCTTCAAAATTAAGATTTGGCAAGTGACATCGGGACGTTTTTTGATATGAACGCTTTTTAGCTCTCCCTCGGGATCTGCCAGCACCCATTTTTTAGTCTCTTCTAAGATAACTAGCGGACTGTCAGAATGAGTCGGCGGATTTTCGACATAATTGATGAGATATAGTGCTTCTGAGTCTGCTGAAATTGGCGGTAAATCGCGTAGAAATTTCTCCTGTGTTCGTTCGTTGCTGAAGTCTTGCAGCCGCCTCCTCAGGTATGTATCCAGCCAAGTAATGACGCTGCCCAAATGCGGATCGTAAGGTTTTTTGGCGGTGTTTGCTTCGCAAACATTGCGACAAAAATACACCCAAGTTTGCTGCAAAGCATCGTGATAATGAGGCGTGCCTTCTTGCCAAAGTTTGCCGGATTTGACAATCAGCCTCACTATCTCGCTGAGTTTTTGCCGCCGCATCAAGCTTTGGGGCGGATGCGAACAAGCTTCAGCAACTAGCTGTTGGAGTTGTTGGCTTAAATTGTTTTTTTCATCCTTGGTGTCGGGCATCGGCGAGGGCCTCCTGAAGAGTCTCTGGATGAATGCTAGACACGGCATTTGCTAGTTGAATTTCCAAGATAGAATCCCTGAGTTGAGGTTTGCAAGACTTACGCATCAAAACTAAAGAAATCAGCGTTCAACAGTTGACAGTTGACAGTTGACAGTTGACAGTTTGAGAGCGACCTCTACCCAGAAGGAAGAGGATTGGAGTAATGAATCGTCTGATTTTAATTTCTCCCGAGCAGGCTTGGGGCTTTCAACCAATTATTTCTGGTAAATGAACTTCGACTCCGCTCAGTTGCCGCGCAGTCGAAGTTCAACCAGCCAGTTTTTAGCTAATCTTGTGGCTAGGGCGAAGGATTTTCGTCCATCAAAGCCACTTTCTAGCTACTCGTGCGTAAGTTCTAAATCAGTTATCAGCATCGTGCGATAAATTTTCGCGCAATTTCCGAAAAAAAAATTAAAGTATTTATTTGACAAATGCGATCGAATGAGGTACCGGTCGATTTTTGAGGCTGTGCCGCGGATGTGTCCTTTGTCTCCTGTGCGTTTATGGGCCACAGCCCCGAATTCCGCTAGCTGGAAGCGCGATCGCCCTTTTATGTCCAACGAGCGACTTGCTTATTTGCTGAGAAATCATATACTTTGTCAAGTTAAGAAAATATTTTTTGATTGATCCAGGAGTAAGCAAAAAAAATGTACATCGTACAAATTGCCTCAGAGTGCGCCCCCGTCATCAAAGCAGGGGGTTTGGGCGACGTAGTTTATGGGTTGAGTCGGGAGTTGCAGAATTCCGGTAACGCCGTCGAGATTATTCTGCCCAAGTATGACTGCATGAGGTACGACCACATTTGGGGGCTGCACGATGCCTATCGGGATTTGGCGGTGCCCTGGTACGGCGGCGAAATCCTTTGCGATGTGTACTGCGGCTGGGTGCACGGGGTGTTGTGTTTTTTCATCGAACCTCGATCGCAAGATAACTTTTTTAACCGCGGCTGTTATTACGGTTGCAACGATGACAATATGCGGTTTGCATTTTTTAGCAAAGCTGCTTTAGAATTTTTGCTCAGAAGCAACAAGCGCCCGGATGTGATTCACTGTCACGACTGGCAAACTGGCTTGATTCCAGTCATGCTGTTTGAAATTTACAAATACAATTGGATGGAAAATCAGCGAGTCTGCTATACCATTCACAATTTCAAACATCAAGGTATGGGCGGAAGCGAGGTGTTGCAAGCAACGGGTTTGAATCGAGATGATTATTATTTTCAGTACGATCGCCTGCGAGATAATTTTAACCCTTTTGCCATCAATTTTATGAAAGGCGGCATTGTGTACTCGAATTTTGTCACCACGGTTTCGCCGCATCACGCTTGGGAAGCTCACGTCGGCGAGTTCGGCTACGGTTTGGGACATACTTTGCATATATATCAAGACAAGTTTCGCGGGGTGCTCAACGGCATCGATTACGATGTGTGGAATCCCGAGAGCGATCGCTATATTCCGCAACACTACACTGCGGATGATTTGGCAGGAAAAGCTGAAACTAAAACCGCTTTGCGCGATCGGCTGTTAATGCGCGATGCTGACAAGCCTCTGATTACCTTTATCGGTCGTTTGGACGACCAAAAAGGCGTTCACCTCGTCCACCACGCCATTTATTACTGTCTGAGCAAAGGCGCGCAATTCGTGCTTTTGGGTTCGGCAACGGAAGCGGGAATTAACGCGCATTTCCAGCACGAAAAATGGGTTTTAAATGACAATCCAGACTGCCATTTGGAACTTGGTTTTAATGAGGAACTGTCGCACTTAATTTACGCGGGTGCGGATATGATTGTGGTGCCGAGCAATTACGAACCCTGCGGGCTGACTCAGATGATCGGGTTGCGGTACGGCACAGTGCCTGTGGTGCGGGGTGTGGGCGGTTTGGTGAATACGGTGTTCGATCGCGATTACGACACCAACCACTTACCGGAAGAGCGCAACGGCTACGTATTTCACCAAACGGACTACTGCGCTTTAGAGTCGGCGCTCGATCGGGCGATCGGATTGTGGTATGACTACCATGATGACTTTGAAAAACTCATGATTCAAGGGATGAATTGCGATAATTCGTGGAAATATCCAGCTAAAGACTATGTGGAAATTTACGAACTAATTCGACACAAATAAGTTAGTCAGTAGTCATTAGTCATTAGTCATTGGTCATTGGTAATTAGTCATTGGGAGAGCATCTCACTTTTGCAAAAAAGCAATTTCTTTACAGTGCGAGCGTCCCCGCTCGCGATCTATAATCGCTCGCGGGGACGCTCGCACTATAAAATCAAAACATCAAAACTGAGATGCTCCCGTCATTGGTCATTGGTCATTGGTCATTGGTCAGTAGTCAGTAGTCATTGGTCATGGGTAATTGGTAATTGGTCAACTGCCAACTGCCAACTGCCAACTGCCAACTGCCAACTGCCAACTGTCAACTGTCAACTGTCAACTGTCAACTGTCAACAGAGATAATGTTTTGGGTGAAAAGGCGGGGGCGGAAAGTACGAATGTAGCTTGTAGGGTTTTCTTGCCTGTCGGTGCGAAGTGCGATCGCACAAGATAGAAGTATAGAAATTAAACGGCTGGTGTTCGCCCGCCCTACACAAAATGAACTCACAACAACTAGAACAACAAGTAACAATCCTCCAAGACGAAACAGCCGCCTCCGGAAATTCAGCCAACCCAACAGTTGAAACTCCTTTATTCACCTCAGAGTTCGTAACAGAGGAAAAAGTTAGAGTGGAAGAATTTAAGATTAGCGCCGACAGTTTAATTGGTAAAGTCAAAGAATTAATTGAGCAAGGAAAACTCCGCCGCCTCGTGATCAAAAACTCAGAAGGGCGGATTTTAGCAGACATTCCGCTGATGGCGGGATTGGTAGGTGGCGTTGCAGGGAGTGTAGTCTTTCCAATTGCTGCTGTATTGGCAACAGTTGGGGCAGTTGTCGCTCATTTGACTGTGGTTATCGAGCGAAAAGAGTAATAGGTACGTAGTTGCGCTTCAGCGCTCTTAGGATCGGAAATTAAATAATTTACACAAATTTGTGGGATGGGCTCGGGTGGCCCATCCCACGAACCATCAAACTGTAAGTTATAGCGATTCTCAAAAAGATTTGCGGACGTTGTTGGGCTTGGGCCCTCTTAGTGGAACTGGTTATGTAACCTGTCAATCGTACCTCATCTTTTTGATAAAGGCTATATTTAATTCTCAGTCCTTACATATATAATAAGAAAGAGCGCTGAAGCGCAACTACATACCAGAGTTATAAAAGGTACGTAGTTGCGCTTTAAAAGAGCGCTGAAGCGCAACTACATACGAATGCACCCGTAATTTTTATTATTATTTTTGAGAATATTTGGTTTCCGGGAATTATCTTGCATCCGGTTATATTAAACCTGTTTATTCTCGTCTTGCGTAGATCGGAAAGTTCATTCAGTCGGGAATATAATTCCCAGAATTATTGTTGGCTCGGCACGAGTTGTATTTGTGTTAGAGTACAAATTCTAGTTGTGCGATCGCGCGATTTCTCGCATCTTCGATGCAGTCGATCGCACTTTTGGCAAAAACTTGGCTTTTGGCAACAAATCGGCGATCGTTCAAATGGTCGTAAGCTTCCCAATTACCGCTAACTTCGCGATCGTGCCACAGAAACCAGCCGCGGTAGATTTCCCCGCTATCAATATCATCGCACAGCACCAGCCAATCATCACCCGTGAGAGCGCTGTTATCTAAGGCTACCAATTCAACCCACGCTAATGCAGTGCAGGCATCGATCGCATCAGCATCAACGGAGTTAGATTCTGTAGTGGTAGATTGTGGCGAGCAAAGTGTAGACTTCATAAATTCTCCTGAATGAAATAAATGGATTTATGCTATTTATGCAACTGATGGGGGACAGGAATTGGAAAAATGGTATTCTGATGAATTTGCGGTTGGTCAAATTTACCAGCGGCCGATGCTTCTGTTAAATTATTAAGTGTATTAATTGTCACAATTGAAGCAGTTCCTAAGGCGGCCATTGCCAATCGGTGTAGAATTTTGTTCATGGTGATGCTCCTGGGTTTTCCTTGATGTATCTACTCTAAAAAAAATCAGTGGTTGCTCGCAGGGGAGATTGGGGAGTTAAGATTTTTTTTTCTTTTCAAATATATTCACAGGTTGAAGCCGTTATCAGGACAGAGTTTGAGAAAGTCGATCGCCTAAAAACCCTCTACAAGTAAAATTCCTTAAATTCCGGCGGGCTGACTATCTCCCTTAAAATCGCTTAAAATAGGAACTTAAGGCGTTAAAGTTCCTAGATTCCTTCCCATTTCAGTGCAACAGAAGTGCTCAAGTCAAAACGCGATCGCGGTCGAATTCTCACAGCCCCTGGCTTAAAGAAACTTAATGAGGCGCTCCAAGAATGGTCTGACCGATATAACATTAGAGGTACTCTGACGGAAATCGAGGCCGAGTCGGGCGTTGGCGCGGATACTGTCAGCAAAATTAAGCAGGGTAGAGAAGGTGCGGATCTCAGCAAACTGCGACAGTTGTTCGCGGCGTTTGAGTTGACTCTGACAAATGGCGACCATCGATCGGCTAAACTAGACGATGCCGAAGATGTCGCTGAGTCGGACAATTTGCCCGCGGCAAGGGAAACAGCCCGCAGCAACAGAAGTGTTAAAGTATTTGTGAGTTATCGCAGCGCCGAACCCGATCGCGAATTGGGAAAACAGTTAGAAACGGCCTTAAGTGCGATCGGTCATACAGTCTTCACAGCCGAAAATAACATTAGATTGGGAGATAATTGGTTCGATCGCATAAACTACTTCCTCAAAGAATGCGATTATTTGCTATTGCTATTGCCGCCAACAGTCAGCCAAAGCGAACTGCTAACATATCAAGTCCAGCAAGCCAAAGAACTGCAAGACTCTCGCCCTGACAAGAAACCAATAATTTTACCGATTCGCGTCGGTTTTCCCTTAAACGTGCCTCTAAACCACGATTTGCGGGGCTATCTGTACCGAATCGAACAGAGGGAATGGCAAAAGGACGGCGACACTCCAATTCTGATCGAAGAAGTGTTGAAATTGCTAGCAGAAACTCCCGCACCAGTCAAAGAACAACCGGAAGATTTAACACCAAACCAAGTATTAGAAATTAGCAGCGACGAAATACCTCTACCCAGCGCCGAACCGGAATTACCCGGAGGACAAGTCGATGTCGCTTCTCAATTTTATGTAGAACGCCCGCCCATCGAAGAACGTTGCTATCAAACTATTTTGCAGCCCAGCGCGTTAATTAGAATTAAAGCGCCGAGACAAATGGGCAAAACATCCTTGATGGCAAGAATTTTGCATCACGGAACCCGTCAAGGTTATTGTACAGTGCCACTAACTTTTCAGTTAGTAGATAAAAGTGTATTCGCCAACTTAGATAAATTCTTAAAATGGTTTTGCGCTTACGTCGGACGCGAATTGCACTTAGCCAATCAATTAGACGATTATTGGGATGATATTTTTGGCAGCAAAGTCAACTGCAAAGATTACTTTGAGAAATACATCTTACCCCAAATCGACAGTCCTCTAATTTTAGGATTAGACGAGATCGATCGCGTTTTCCAATATCCCGACATAGCCGAAGACTTTTTAGGACTGCTGCGGGCGTGGCACGAAGAATCGAAGCGGCGGGATATCTGGAAAAAACTGCGATTAATTGTAGTACATTCCACCGAAGTTTACATCCCGATGAACATCAATCAATCACCCTTCAACGTCGGCTTACCCGTAGACTTGCCCGAATTCAACGCTGGGCAAATCCAAGACTTAGCAGCGCGGCACAATTTGCATTGGTCAGATGCCGAAGTTGAGCAACTTACGGCAATAGTCGGCGGTCATCCGTATTTAGTACGAGTTGCACTATATCACATTTCGCGAGGTGATTTGACTATTGATGAATTAAAAGAAAGTGCGATCGCCGATGCGGGAATTTACAGCGATCACTTGCGCCGCCAACTGTGGAATTTAGAAGAATATCCAGAGTTAGCTGCGGGGATGAGAGAGATTGCGGCGGCGGATTCTGGGGTGCAATTAAAGGCGATTCAGGCGTTCAAGTTGGACAGTTTGGGGTTGGTAAAGTTGCAGGGAAACGAGTGCGTGCCGAGGTGCGAGTTGTACCGGCAATATTTTCGATCGCACTTGAGCGCGATCGGGTAAAATATTGAGCGATTAGGTATCATATAATTCCAGATATTGTAGGGGCGGGTTCACCAACAATAATTGCCTAAAACTAACAATCTCATAAACCCGCCCCCACCCAACGAAAAATCACAATATTGTAGGGGCGGGTTCACCGACAATAATTGCCTAAAACCGACAATCTCATAAACCCGCCCCCACCCAACGAAAAATCACAATATTGTAGATACTGTCTTGATCTGTCAAGGGGTAGCAAGTAAATAAGTTGGATCGAAAGGCTTTTGGGACTTTAAAATACCAAAAGCCAAATGCAC
>NZ_JAEQCB010000164.1:0-22873 GCF_020738785.1 Microcoleus sp. PH2017_05_CCC_O_A
TGTTTTTTTGATCGAGCTTTTGTTCTCCAAGTTTGCGGAGTTCGCGGTTCGTTCCAAAAATCTATTTTACAACATCACATTTCCCGGAAATTGCTGTTTCAAAACAGGCATTACCGGACAAGGTTTTTGCTCTTGCAAATTCTCGGGTTTGTTCCAAGTAAAAGGCCCTTTCTTCGCCGCGGCCATCCACAGCAAACTTTTGGCCCGCGTCATTGCTACATATAGCAATCGAAACTCTTCTGCTGTTTTCAAATAACCTGCTTGTTCCCACGCTTCGCCCAGATTTGGTAAAGGATGTTTTTCGTGCAAACTGGCTCGAATTTGCGCTCTTGCTACCTCTGCTAAAGTGAAATCTCCTAAAAATCTAGTTTGTGGCAAAACTCGCAAACTTCCGGGGATTGTTTGGTCGTGCAAAAATGGTAAAAATACACAATCCCAATCTAATCCTTTAGCTTTGTGCATGGTAATAATTGTTAGTTGACCTTTGCTGGTGTAGCGTTCTTCTATTTTGTCATCTGCATCTACAGGCTCAAATCTTTCTGAACTAACAATTTCGCCCAGCACTCCCAAAATATTGCTCATTGAATTGTTACCGGCTGTTTGGATTGCTACCCGTTCTGCTAATTTGTCGGCGGTGGCTAATTCTGTTTGGTCGTATTGCAGGGCTAAGGCTAAGAATGAGATGATTTGGTAGGGCGGCAGTTCTAAACGTGCTTGCAGCAAACCGCAGCAAAAATAACGGCATTTGCGGACTGGATCTGACTGCTGGGGGTCTAGCGGGCCTGGGTAGAGGAATTGTTCGGGGCTGGTGGCAAAGGCATTGTAGTCTTGTTTGGGGATGAGTTGTCGATCGCTCAAAATCTTTAAGGCTGCTTTCAGGTAGTCTGGTGAGTGCGGGCGATCGAGAAATTGCAGCAATGTTAATATTTCCCAAGGTACTTGAGAATGTCTGTCTCGTTCCCCGACATCCTCAATTTTAATCCCGTATTTGCGTAAATCGCAGCTCAATCCGTGTTTTTCCGGATTTTCTAGGACTTCTTTGATAAACTTGCCTTGTTTGTTTTCCCGCACTAAAACAGCCATTGATTTTAGATTTTCTACTGGCAATTTAGGGCGATTTTCTTCATCCCTCGATTCACTGCCCGATTGAATATTTTGCTCGTGACTTTCCCAGACAAAATCCGCAGGTAAAAATTCCTCTACTAACTCAATTACCCGCTTTCCAATTAACTCAACTGTCTGGTAAATATCGCGGGGAGTATGCAATTCTAAGCCTCGACCTATGGGGGCAGGATTGGCATTTTGCTGCGGGTCATCGCTGGGAACTGGCTTGATAGTTTGGGATCGAAAAGGCTGTTCGGTTCCCGCTAATTCTGAGCGGTTTACCCATTGCAACATAAAGTTAGCTGCATCAATAATGATCTGGCTACTGCGGCCTGCACCGTCCATTGTCGCCAACTTGTTTTCAACTTCGCATTCGTCACAAAATTGGTTAAAATAAATCGGATCGGCGGGAGTAAAGGTAGAATTAATTGCTTGATTTGGGTCGCCAACTCTGATAAAATTAGGAGGTGAATTAGGACGATCGGGATCTTGAGCTAATATTTTCAAAAGCTCAGTCTGTAAAGGTGTCGAGTCTTGCGCTTCATCCTCAAACACGGCAAATACTTGCTTTTGTTCCATCGCCCTGGCTCCCGGATTGTCCAACACCCGCAAAGCTGCTAAAATCATCTCGTCATAATCGATGAATTCCCGGCTTCTCAACAAAGCCTGATATTTTTGATATAAACCGCCGGCTACCGCTAAAATTTCATAACCATCGCCAGAATTAATATCGCCCATTTTTAATAACTCTTCGGGAGATAAACCCGAAGATTTCGCCTCGTGAATCACAGTTTTAGCTAACTGCGGCAAAATCTCTGTCCGCAAAACCGATTGTCGCCGCAATCTCTCCGTTTCTTCTCCATCAAATTGTTGTCCTTCCAACAAAACTTGATATCTGCGCGGATTTTCCGCGATCCAAAGTTCTACACAAGTGCGAATTAAGCGGTGACTTTGAGTTGGAGTGACTAACGTCGAATTTTCGAGATTTAAACCCGACAAATCGGGATGGCGCATCGCAATATTTAAAGCTAAACCGTGCAAAGTGTGTACGGCAAAACCGCCTTGGTATAAAGACAATTGTGCCAATCTTTCCCGAATTTTAGCTTTAATATTAGCAGCAGCCGATCGCGTAAACGTCACCACAATTAACTGACGGCGGTTGTTAAGTCGGTTGCGGGCGATCGCAATTGCCGACGCAGCAGCCATTCCTGTAGACTTCCCGGCCCCTGGAACCGCCGAAACCGCAAGGGGGCCGCCCGCCCAATCCGCCATCTCGTGCTGGCCCGCACGCAAGCTGTCGCGAATTTTACCGCAAGCGGCAGCCAAAAGCGCGGCGGGATCTAACTCGGAGAAAGTGCTGTTCGGGCGATCGATCTCGGCAGTCGATCGACTAAAATCAGTATCAAATTCATCAGTCATAATTACATCCGCGTTTATCCGCGTTTATCTGCGGTTAAAAATCCCCAAAAATTCACCGAATAGCAAGGGTTTGAAGCCCCAGCATGAAGGCAGATTGTGATAAGAACGGAGTTTAAATCTCCGCTCTTATCACTTCGCTGTCAACTGTCAACTGTCAACTGTCAACTGTTTAACTCTACCGTTTCCATTTTGGTATCGGCTCAACAAACCCTATCTATGCGAGCTTAAATTAAAACCAGCATAAAATTCAATACCCAAGCCTTTTTATAGGAAAAATCCCCAATGAAAACTCACCTCAAAACCAATTTTCCACCACACCAGCCAAACCCAGCCAACAACAGCACAACTCGCTTTGCAGTTGTAGCATTCTTAACTTTATCCTCAGCCATTGCTTTACCAAGCTGTGCAACTTCCTCCCCCAGCGGCTCCACAAACGGCTTTGCTTCATCCCGCAGCGCCGAAAAGCAAATTGCCGCATCTGCTCCCCAATCCGCACCCGCACCTGTAAGCGCACCCGGAGGCGCAGCGTCAAAAGTTGCTGCTGACACCGCAAAAAAACCAGCCGCAGAAACTCCAGCAACTGCTCCCCAACTGATTAAAAAAGCCGAACTCAGTGTAGTTGTCAAATCAATTGACAGCAGCACTAAATCTGTCACCGAGATTGTGAAAAAACAGCAAGGCGATATCTTGGCTTTCCAAAACCAAAAGCCGCCGGATTCTAGCGTGCGCCAAACCGCAACTATGCAGATTCGGGTACCTCAAGAAAAGTTAGAAACTACTTTAAATGCTTTAACAAAACTCGGAAGTGTCGAAAACCGAGGGCTGACGGCTGAGGATGTTAGCGATCAATTAGTTGACAGCGAGGCTAGGCTCCGCAACCTGCGAAAATCCGAGGAAGTTGTGTTAAAAATTATGGAGCGATCCGGCTCTGTTGGCGACGTACTCAAAGCTTCTCAGCAGTTGAGTACGATTCGGGAGTCGATCGAGCGCATCGACGCTCAGTTAAAAAGTTTGCGGAATCAAGTAGCCTATTCGACTATTAGTTTAACTCTAGAAGCAGCAGTCTCGGCCCAGCAAGAACCGGAACCTTCTCTCGGCTTGCGGGTGCAGGAAACTTGGGGACAAGCGACTCATTCTGTGGGCGAATTAACTTTAGGTTTGTTTGCTTTGGGCATTTGGCTGTTGGCTTACAGTCCTTATTTCGTAGTAATTGGGGCGGCGACTTATGGTATAATTCGATTTAAGAAACAGCATTCAGTTCCGAAAGTTCAAGAACCGAAACCGCCTGCTACAAATTAGTCATGGGGCATGGGGCATCGGGCATTGGGCATTGGGCATTGGGCATTGGTAGGGGCGGTGCCCCCGTGCCCGCCCTCTTAGTCTTACTTGTCATTAGCTAGCGACGCACCAAGCACCGAAATATTGCGATCGCACTTGATATCATTCCCAGCACTTCTGAACGCAACAGGTACTTTTATGGGATTTAATCTTTAGGTACGTAGTTGCGCTTCAGCGCTCTTTGCGTATATCTATGAAAGAGCGCTAAAGCGCAACTACGTACCTTTTTGATTTAATGTAACAGTTGTGCAACTCCTGCCCAAATTCAGAATCGCAGATAATATAAGGTGCGTCGCGGTGAGATTGTCAATCTTTGTTTAGGAATTTTCGCTCGCGACACACCCTACCAATGACTGTCAACTGTCAACTGTCAACTGTCAACTGTCAACTGTCAACTGCCAACTGCCAACTGCCAACTGTCAACTGCCAACTGACTAATCGTCAATTTGCCATCCATCTTTGGTATAATCTTCATCCACAATCTTCTTCGGACGCATCACCAAAACAACTCGCCCCAAAATCGACAACTGCGGGGATGTTTCAAACCACTGCAATTCTAGATTCCCCCCGTTATCGGCGAGGAAATAACTCTCAGCATCCCACTGTCTTTGGGCGCGATCGGCAATAATCAAAACTTCTTCAACTTTACCTTGCAGCGGCACCGGCAGTCGATCGCTCATTTCCAAAACCGCCACCGGATCTTCCGCGTTCAAAATTACCTGCCATCCGGGAATCGCCACCCAAGCTCCAGCTCCGGAAAATTTTACCATGCGAAACGGCTCGATTTCCTCCGGCAAAGGCACTGCCAGCAAATCTGACGTAGAAAGTGGCAATTTGCCTACAACCGGGACAATCCGAGGCAGTTGTTCCTCGGTATCGAGCCTGTAAACTGGTAAACGAGGCGCTTCCCGTCTCGGAACTACAGTAAAATCCACCAACAATTGCTCGATTTGCGCCCTAGCAGTTTGGCTGCTAGCTAATTTTAAACCGCGAGCAATTAAGCGCGATCGCTCTTGCAAATCGCTTTTTTGTCTCGCCAACTGCCAACACTGGTAAGCTACAGCATCCCCAGGAGTGTCTGTGAACCCCTGCGGGAGACTCCCGAAGTGCGAAAACTCCTTCATCGCCTTAGCAACTTGGCGGGAATCATCAACATCCAAATTGTGGGCCAACATCAAAGCTGCCGCTCCGGCTCGCTCTGCTTGCGAGAGAATCCGAAACTCGTATAAAATATCACTACCTTTCCGCAGAAAGTGCGATCGAACTTCATCCGAAGCACCAGCATTGACCATGCTGGTGTAAACTTGTGCTGCAACGCCGACCTGATTTTGTTGAATAGGCTCAAAACCAGTTTGTTCAAAAATCTGCTGAGAGTTGCAGCCCGCTTGCAACAGTGCCGTGCAGGCTTGTCCCCACTCTACCCAGGTGCCTTCCTTGCGGCGGAGCGATCGAATTAACTTTTCCACATCCACAGCATCAGTGGAGGGTGCAGGTTTAGAAGGGGAAGAATCTTGCGGTGTATCAGTCATAATTGAATCAAAAATCAGCGTTGAGTTATGTGTAATTGGATACTAGCAAGGCTCGTGTCGCGGGAGAGCGATAGATTTATGGTAAGGGAGTTATGAGACTATTGTTACAGAATAGTTGCTCGCCTAAATTTACAAAGGGGAGTTTATCGTATTGTTATGGATAATGCCATTCCAGAGCTCGATCAAATTAAACGCCAGCTCATGACACTACACCGACCAAAAAAACCCAAAATGCTGGTAGTAGACGATGAACCAGACAATCTGGATTTACTCTACCGCACTTTTCGACGAGATTTTAACGTGCTCAAAGCTGAGAGCGGGATTCGCGCCTTGGAAGTCCTCGCCATTGAGGGCGAGGTCGCCGTCATCATTTCCGACCAGCGGATGCCAGAAATGAAGGGAACGGAATTTCTCAGCAAAACCGTGCCGCAGTTTCCGAATACGGTCAGAATTATCTTGACTGGTTTTACGGATATTGAAGACTTGGTGGATGCGATTAACTCCGGACAGGTTTACAAGTATATCACCAAGCCTTGGGACCCGAACGAATTGAAAATGGTGGTGCAAAAGGCGGCCGAGACTTATGAAGTTCTCAAGCAGCGGACTGAGGAATTGCATCGCGCCCAAAATCAAATACAACTGTTAGCAACCATCATGCAAACCGCTGTGGATTATCCGAGTCTGGAAGCAACTTTAGACCCAATTGCTATTGCTGTGAGCGATAATTTTTTGGCTGATATTTGCATTTTGCAACTGGTCGAAGGCACTGCTTTAATGCCGGCTCAAGGCACTCACACCAGCGGTAAAACTGTGGAAAATTGGCTGGCAGATGACCCTCTGGTTCTAGAAGCGATTTCCTCTCAAGCTATTCAGGGTGCTGTGAATATTGCCAGCGACGCAGCCCTAGCGAGTCTGCCACACTACCAAAAATCGGGCATTCAAGCTCACTTGGCTGTTCCGGTGATTCACAAAGGTCGATCGATCGCCCTGATATCCCTTCAGTGGAAGCAACCTTGTTCCCTGCGCCCCGACGAACTCACAACAGTTCACCTCGCCGCTCAACAAGTTGCTTTGGTATTGACGAGTTTTCAGGGTGATTAATTAGTTGACAGTTGACAGTTGACAGTTGACAGTTGTTAGGAAAGCAGTGGTCAGTTGTTAGTAGTCAACAGTCAACAGTCATTCGTAACAAACAAATAACTAATAACTAATAACTAATCACAAATAACCAATAACTAATAACTAATCACAAATGACTAATAACGCAGAAGAAATTAAAACTATATTTAATCGAATTGCACCAGTTTACAACCAATTGAACGACTGGTTAAGCTTGGGGCAGCACCGGATTTGGAAGCAAATGACGGTGCAATGGAGCTGTGCGGGCCCCGGAAATACTTGTTTAGACTTGTGCTGCGGCAGCGGCGATATAGCTTTGCTGCTGGCAAAACAAGCAGGGCCTACCGGTTCGGTATTTGGAGTAGATTTTTCTGCTGAACAATTGGCCGTTGCAGGTAAGCGCGATCGACCTTTTCTCACTCCTGCAAGTCCCATTACCTGGGTAGAAGCTGACGCCCTAGACTTGCCTTTTGCCGACAATTACTTCGACTGCGCCACCATGGGTTACGGCTTGCGTAACGTGACGGATATCCCCCGCAGTCTTCAGGAATTGCACCGCGTCCTCAAACCGGGCGCAAAGGCTGCTATTCTCGACCTCCACCGCCCCAGCAATTCCCTGATGCGGAGCTTTCAGCAGTTTTATCTAGATACTCTCGTGGTTCCCATTGCTCAGCAATTTGGCATGACTCAAGAATATGCCTACATTAATCCTAGTTTAGAAAAATTCCCGATCGGCGAGCAGCAAGTCGCGATCGCCCGCCAAGCCGGATTTGCCACCGCCACCCACTATCCCATTGCCGGAGCTATGATGGGAGTATTGGTGTTAGTCAGTTGACAGTTGACAGTTGACAGTTGACAGTTGCTATTAGTTATTTGTTACTTGTTACTTGTTACTTGTTGTTCCATTTTCCAATAACCGATAACCAATAACTAATAACTAATAACTAATAACTAATAACCAATGCCCCATGCCCAATTCCCAATTTCCCAATAATTGATGAATCCCTCTGAACTTTGGCTGTTGTTAGCCCCGCCTGTAGTGGGAGGAATTATTGGCTATTTCACTAACGATATAGCTATCAAAATGCTGTTCCGCCCCTATCGAGCTATTTACATCAAAGGGCGGCAGTTGCCTTTCACTCCCGGCTTGATTCCCCGCAACCAAGAGCGCTTGGCTAAGCGAATTTCCGACACAATCATGGGTTCGCTGCTGACGCCGCAGGAACTGCAAAACTTGGCGCGCCGCCTCCTTCAAACTGAGCGGATGCAGTCAGTAATTCTCTGGCTGTTGCAGTTGGCCCTGGATCAAGTAAAGGCAGACACAGAGCAAAAAACTGCTAAAATTCTTGCTAACATTCTGCGAGACTTGCTCGGGGAATCTGTGCCGCGAATTCTCAAAGTTTTGGCGCGCCGGGAAGATTTTTTAGAAGCTCAGCTAAATCAAATTTTTGACCAAGTTTTGCTGGAAATTCAGCTAACTGACTCTCAAGCTGGTCAGTTGTCTGATTGGCTGTTGCAGGTAGTAATACCGCCAGAAGTGCTGCGGCAGGCTTTGATTGACTTTTTGACCGATCGCAATATTTCGATCATCGACGAAGGATTTCGAGAAAAAACCAGCGGCACTTATTGGGTAGTAGCCAATTTGTTTGGTTTGCGTAACACTTTAACTCGGCTGCGGACTTTTTGTCTGGATGACAGACAAGTCACAAATCAGCGGCTAGCAGAGTTAACGGTTTCCTTGGGAATTCGCGGGCGACTTCAGGAATGGCTGCAAAATTTGTCGATGCAAAACTTACCGGTTTCGACGGTGAGACAATTGCGAAAAACTATGCGCGACAGTGTTCGCAGCTACGTTCAAGAGCGGGGTACAGAGGTACTTGACGGGTTGAGCAAATCTATTGACTGGGAAAATATTTCGCGGTTGATTCTCAATCGATTGCAAACTTCAGCGGTGATGAGCGCTTCCCTAGAAATTGTGAGCAAAGAACTGGCTTTGGTGTTAGATCGCTATCTAGAGCGGGATTTAGAAAATATTGTAGCTCAGGCTATCCCGATTTTGAATATCGACCAGGTAATTATCGATCGAGTAAAAGGCACTTCTCCCGAAGAGTTGGAGCTAGCAATTCAGGGAATTGTCAAAAGCGAGTTGCAGGGAATTGTCAATTTAGGAGGGATTTTGGGCGTTTTTGTCGGCTGTTTGCAGACAGTTGTGATGTTGATTCAGCGATGATTTATTCCGGAACTTGTGAGATATTTGTTGTACCCTACCTAATATTCATTGGACTGACACACCAGTCACAAAAATTTGGTTTTTGGGCAGTATTTTGCAGCGCAGCATATAATTATACCTGCAACCGAGTTTTTTGTCAAGTATCCTAATTCACCTATTCTCTAAATTTATGGCAGCCCCAAATTCTGACGATCGCCCTTACATCCCAAAAAACCCGCGCAACCTCAGCCGCCAACAATACGAGCGTTTAACCGCAGAAATGGCCACTCCCTACCGGCCTCTGCGACAGTTTGTGTACGTAGCTTGTGGCGCTTCGGGCTTTATCGGCGGTGTAGTTTTCCTCGCGAAAATTGCCTCGGGCCGGGAAATTGGCTCTGCTTTACCCAATTTTGCCCTCCAAGTCGGAGTCGTGGCTCTGATGGTGTTCCTGTTTCGCCTGGAGCAACGCGCCGCAGCACGATCGCCCAAGTCCAAGTAACAAAGCTTTACAAATCTACACAACAAGATACCTGAGGCAATGAAAAGTTATAATTATAAAGAAATTATTACGAAACCCTGGTTTGCGATCGATCCCTGTCATTATAGGTAGGTGGGTTCAATTGGGGTCAGCAAATTTAAAGATCCTAATCATAAACCGCTTCTAACTCGTTCAATTGGGGTCAGCTTTCATAAAGACCCTAAATATATTAAATAAATTTAAGCCCAGCGCCAGCCTTCACTGATAGAAGAGTTGGCGTTGGGTATTTTGCTAGGAGCGGGTGATTGCCAAATGTGTCAAAGTCTAATTAGACAAAAAAGTTGGAATATTTTACTATGAGCAAGTCATTTTGCAAAGGGCGGTGGACGTTATTTTTAGCCGCAGGTGTGGGAATCGTACTTTACAGCAGTGTGGCGGCGGCGGCCGAAAAGGTAGTGCTAAAATACAGTGCGATCCGAATGACTTTACCAGTCAGCGAATTAGAAATTTTTGCAGAAACTGGGAAAATGTCACCCGGGCTAGAAATGCTGCTGGGAAAGGCAAAAAAAGACCCGGAAGTGGTTCGCCGCAGTCTGATGAGACCGGTGAAAGTTAGTCAAAGCTTGTTGGATCGGACGCTCAACAGTAAAGTTGGGGAAATAATTCTCGATGAAGTGGGTCAGGTAATTCGCACTCCTTCTGGGAAAGCAAATCGAGAAGCTTTGCGCGAGGCCTTGGTGCTGTCGGCAACTAATGATAACGAGATTACGCTGCTGGAAGCGATGAAGAATTATCCTGCTCCAGAGGTTAATGTTGAGGGCGATCGCTTAGTTGAAGCTTACGGCAAACTTGTAGCTTTGTCTGAACAATTTGGTGGCGCTTCAGAACGGCTGCAAGACATTTTAAACAAGATTCGCCTGCCTAGATTGTAGGGGATTTTGTGAGCAGCGGTTGATTTGTGCGATCGCACAATTTTTCTAAAGCTACATAAATTACAGCGCAGTCACACTAGATTTGTGCAAAACTTGCCTGATTTTTAACCCGACTGTAAAACAATGTAACTGCTGGCAAACTCCCAACATGACGAGAATCAGTCATTCCCAATTCTCAAATCTCAAATTTAAAACTGTAGAACTTGACTCTCAAAGAAGTCTCGGAATCGATGTTCGATAGTTTACTAAAAAAATGAATATACTCTCCGTATAACTGTTTATTCGTTAAGGAATATTTCGCAAAAAAATGCAGGCAAGACCTTTTACCAGAAAGAATTGGTTGAAAGCCCCAAGCCTTTGAGGGAGAAATGAAAATCAGACTATTCATTACTCCAATCCTCGGACTTAAGGGTAGAGGTCGCTCTCAAACTGTCAACTGTCAACTGTCAACTGTCAACAGATTATGTGGCTTAGGATAGAGCAATCATATCAAAGTTAGGGACTTGCAGAAAAACAGCCTGTCATTTAATCTCGTGCTATGACAGGTGTTATTAGGCAACGAATTCCCTAAAATTCTTGACTAAACAAGTTAAAGATACACAGGGTTAAGAAACAGGATTAATTGACAGCATCTCAAATCAAATAAAATCACAATTTTTAGGGTCATCGAAAATTTGAGGGTAGTAGAGTTTCACTCCATCAGCTCTATTTACTTAATTGAATAAAACTACCAACATGAATAACAATCCTATTCGTTCAAAAGACCGTTTCTTGGTTTTTGGCGCTCCGGCGATCGAAGATGCGGAAATTCAAGAAGTGGTCTCAACCATGAAAACAGGTTGGTTGGGTACAGGCCCGAAAGTCATGACTTTTCAAAATGGCTTCAAAGCTTACAAGGATTCCGAACACGCGATCGCAGTCAACTCTTGTACGGTGGCACTGCACTTGAGCATCCTCGCTGCTTCGGTAAAACCCGGGGATTAAGTCATTACTACTCCGATGACTTTTTGCGCTACAGTTAATGCGATCGTCCACCCCGGAGCAACACCGATACTGGCAGATGTAGATCCGGTGACAATGAATATTAACCCGGCTGAAGTCGAAGCTAAAATAACTTCGAGAATTAAAGCAATTTTACCGGTTCACTTCGCCGGTTGTCCCTGCGATATGGATGCGCTGTGTGAGATTGCTAGCCGTCACAATTTGAAGTTGATTGAAGACTGCGCTCACGCGATCGAAACAGAGTACAAGGGAAAGAAAGCAGGCACATTTGGTGACTTTGGATGCTTCAGCTTTTATGTCACCAAAAACATCACCACGGGTGAAGGAGGCATGATTCTCGCCCGCCGTCAAGAAGACGCTAACAGGCTGAAAATTTTAGCGCTGCACGGTATGAGCAAAGATGCTTGGAATCGCTTCGGCGACTCGGGTTACAAGCACTATCAAGTGGTGGAAATCGGTTTTAAATACAATATGATGGATCTGCAAGCTGCGATCGGCATTCATCAACTCAAACAAGTCGCCCCCTAATTGCAGCGCCGGAAGCAAATTTGGCAGCGTTACAACGAAGCATTTGCCGATTTCCCTTTACTCTGGTTCGCTTGAGATAAATCTTATGTAGGAGAAATACTCTCCCCTGCAATTTGAACTCCGAAGTTGAGAGTTAACTCCCATAGCATATTGGAGGGGATAGGGCGGAATTTGACGTTGAATTTCACAAACTATGACAATCTCTGGTTTTGCTACGCTCAGTAAGCCAAAGTTTCTAAAGTTTCCCGCAGATAGGATCGAACCTGCTGATCGATGGTGAAATTTTGCTGTTGACTCTCAAAATTGAGTTCTAGCTGCCAGCGTTGAAACCCTGAACTTGCCCCGATCGCGGATTTGAGGCTGCCCCAGATTTCAGAATCTTCGCACAGCTCGATCGGCTCTGCGGCTTGAGGTTCTTGTGCGATCGGTAGATAATTCGCCATATTGTTATACCTCTGTTTGAATTCCCTGTAAGGATTGAAAGCTTACCTTGACTCTCTCTATTATAGATTCTTTTCTCCAAATAGCCAATATAAAATAGCCACAACCTGCGATTAAATATTAAATATTAAGAGTATTAATAATCTTTATCTGAGCCGGAGCATTACCTATTTTTTTTACTGCATACATCTGTCGCAAATAAAGTAGCTTAAACTACAATTATGTCGATATTAATTTTTTATTTCACTTTTCGATCGACTGTTGGGTTAGGGATGTAGGGCCGTTGGTGTCCGCAGGTTCTGAGTTGACTGTACTGCTGGATGACGCATTCTTGATGCCTTCTGCTGGTGGCATTGACTCTGCGGGTGCAGCCGGAGTGACAGTTGTCTCGCCCGCAAAAGCTGGCAAAAGTCGATCGACTTGCCAAGGTGCGATCGTAAAATCCTGCCTAATGTTTTCTAATACATGAGGCTTTGTCGCTGCAAATTCTGATTCCGGCGTCAGCAAAACAGCCATCACACTAGCAGACACCTGCAAAAACAAATTGCTAGCTAAAAAAGCAGCAACTGCCAACAACAACCCAGCCCACCGCCAGGAAGGAGGAAAGGGAGCCACCCCAGCAGCAAGGGGAGCAAATCGATATAGCTGCCACAAAATTACTGCCAGCAAAACAGCGATAAAAAGAGCAATTCCTTGATTTAATTTAGTTTTAAACCGAGTCAGCATCTGCTGCTGCACAGAAGTTAAATTCTGCGGTTTCACGGCCACGACTAAAATACTAAAAATGTAAAAAGGGCGGAACCACTGCATCCACAGCACAGGAACAATACCTGCTACAGCCACTAAAAACACTTCTAACCAGACAGAGAGCGTGGGAGAACCCACTGCGAGTCCCAGCAAGCACAGTCCCAGGAAAAGCGGCAATGCAGCCACCCCAGAAAGGTGAATCCACAAGAAAGGATCTGACCAAAAAGAACGCACTTTAATTAATTATTAGTTATGAATGATAGCCTTTCTAAAATAGATGAGGTATGTCTGGTAATTGGTAATTAGTAATTGGTAATTGGTAATTGGCACGGCACCAGCTTTTGAACCGCAAGCTTTTCGGTGATTACCGATTACTGATTACCGAAAACCCCAAGCGTACCTCATTTTTCGATCGAACTGCTATATGAGTTTTGACTTTTGAATTTTGAGATTCTTGGACGCACTCTTGACTCTAAAACCCGGTGCGAGGAGTAAATATTTAGCGATCAAACCGAGGACTTACGAGCAGAAATCGGGTTTCTTTCGGTAATTCTTATTTGAGCGAGCAAATTTTGAATTTTCAGCAAGGGTAAAGACGATTAGGAATTTCATTCTGCCAACTGCCAACGGCCAACTGCCAACTGCCAACTGCCAACTGTCAACTGTCAACTGTCAACTGTCCGATGAGTTTGGGAGTATTGAGTGAAGAGAATAGTTGGGAGCGATCGGCAATGCAAGTTGCCTTCACTCAAAAATTCTCTTCCAACTCAACACTCACAACTCAAAACTATTGAGATAGCGTGCGGCGCTTAGTAACCATCCGGTAGGCTTCAATAATATCGCCTTCCGCCCAGTCGCTAAACCCGCTCAAGGAAATACCGCATTCATAGCCAGTATTGACTTCCTTGGCATCTTCCTTCATCCGTTTGAGGGAGTCAAGGACACCTTCGTAAACGACATTGTTGCCCCGGCGCACCCGCACCTTACAGTTGCGGATGACCTTGCCTTCGAGTACGTAGCATCCAGCCACAGCCCCCCGACCGATCGCGAAGACAGCGCGCACTTCCACCTTACCCAGAGGTTCTTCCACCAGTTCGGGTTCCAGCAGTCCTTCCATCGCCCCTTGAATATCATCCAAGAGTTTGTAGATGATGCTGTATTCCCGCACGTCTACGCCCGCTTGGTCGGCTGCTTGGCGAGCGCCGGTGGCGAGAGTAGTATTGAACCCGATAATCACAGCATTACTAGCGGAGGCCAGGTCAATATCCGTTTCTGTGATTTCCCCAGGAGCAGATAGCAGCAATCGGAGTTGAACTTCTTTTTGAGGAAGTTGGGTCAGAGAACCGACAATGGCTTCCAGGGAGCCTTGGACATCTGCCTTCAAGATCAAGTTGAGTTCCTTAAGAACGCCTTCCTTAGCTTGTTGAGAGAAGCCACTGAGGCTGATCCGACCACCTTGAAGTAGACGCGAATCTCTTTGGGATGTAGCTCTTCCGCTGGCGATCGCCGCTGCTTCTTTTTCGTTAGCGAAGACATCAAACTCATCTCCAGCTTGCGGTACTTCCCGCAGCCCCAGCACTTCCACAGCGAAGGATGGACTTGCTTGGTCTACGCGATCGCCGCGATCGTCGATCATCGCCCGCACCTTGCCCAGAGCAGAGCCTGCGACCACAATATCGCCCACTCGCAGCGTGCCATTTTGCACCAGCAGAGTTGCCACTGGCCCCCTTGCCTTGTCGAGGTGAGCTTCAATTACAGTACCCTTAGCCGCTCGGTTCGGGTTAGCGTTGAGGTCTTCCATTTCCGCGACTGTCAGAATCATTTCCAACAGCGTATCGAGGTTTTCCCCTCGGATAGCGCTGACTGGAACCATCGTCACATCGCCGCCCCAGTCATCTGCGACCAAGCCGTACTCAGTAAGCTCTTGCTTCACCCGTTCCGGCTGAGCGCCCTCCTTGTCAACTTTATTGATAGCCACGACAATTGGCACTTTCGCCGCTTTCGCGTGGCTGATAGCTTCAATTGTCTGGGGTCGCACGCCGTCGTCCGCCGCCACCACCAAGATGGCAATGTCTGTCACCCGCGTACCGCGAGCCCGCATAGCTGTAAAGGCTTCGTGACCGGGCGTATCCAAAAATACCACCTGCTGGCTCTTGCCTTCGTGTACCACATCCACGTGGTAAGCACCGATGTGCTGGGTAATACCCCCAGCTTCTCCCTGAGCGACCTTGGTTTTGCGGATCGAGTCTAGCAAAGTAGTTTTGCCGTGATCCACGTGGCCCATAATCGTTACCACTGGCGGACGGCGCTGGAGGTATTCCAAATCTGCCTCATCGATCATCTCGATGATTTTGGTAGCTGGCTCTTCTATTTCTGGGGTTTCTACCTCTACGCCCATTTCTTCGGCTACCATTCTCACCGCTGGAATGTCCAGGGTTTCGGTAATGTTGACCGCAATACCTTTAGAGAACAGCCTCTTAATAATTTCGGTTTCGGGAACAGCCAAGGTAACTGCTAGTTCTTGAACGGTCATCGGTCTGCTCAGCAGCAGCTTTTCTGGACGTTCTACCTTAGCTTCGGCTGTTTTGCCCCGGTTGCCGCGTCCCCCGGAAGAACCAGAAGAGCTTTTATCGTGAGAAGGGCCCGGTCTCTTATTTTTGCCGCTGCTACCGGGTGCGCCCGGAGTTGGTGTTGACTTGGGTGCTGCTTGTGTCTTCGCCTTAGCTGGGCGGGCTAGAGACAGGCTGACGGTGACTGGTGCTGGCATATCCAAGCCATTTTCTAAGTCATCGTCATCCTCGTCTATGGGTTTGAGGCGACGATTTTTGGCCTTGGCTGCTTTGGCAGCTTTGGCAGCATCTGAGTTTTCGTCATCATCTTCTTCCCAAATGACCTGTGTCTTTTTGGCTGGCTTTGGCAGAGTCGGCTTGGGAAGGAGAAGAGTATCCAGCAACAACGACGTATCGTCTCCGTCATCGTCTGCGTCTTCTCCGGTGGCAGAAATGTCACCGCCCCGGCTACGCAACCCAGCGGCTGACGTTGCGGGGGCAAGGCTCCGGCGCGGGCCGCCCTGCTGCGGTCGATCGGCAAGTGCTGTTTTCACTGGCCCACCAGCACCTGGGCGAGGTCTTTGAGCGTCGCTACCGGATGGTGCAGGTCTGCTGGGGCGGCTCGGTTTCGCCGGCGCTTCCAGAGTTTCTCCCTGTTCTGATTGGTCTTGATCGGTTCTGGCCAGTTTCAGTACCGGCTTGTTTCCCAGAGTTTGTGGGTTGCGGCCAGCCTGCTCGGACGCCGCTCTGACTGGTGGCGACGTGAGTTTTGCCCCTGCTGGCGGCGCTGGAGGGGCGACCGGCGGGCGGGGGGTGCGTTCTGGAGCCTTTTCTGACGGCGGTTGAGGTGTCGCAGGTGCTTGAGCCTGGGAGCTTGTTTCCGGGGCGATCGCACCTACAGTTTCCGAGCTTGTTTCTGAAGCTGCCGCCGCTCCAGCGACATTTGGCTTCGAGAGTACAGGTCGATTGATATTTGGTTTAGCTGGAGGCTGGAGTTGTTGAGAGGCGGGCGATTTGGGAGGAGTGGCCACGGTGGCCCCAGGCTGGTTTTTTTGCTCCTCGTTGCCTGCGGGCTGGGACGAAGCACCAGCCGGCCGTACTTTTGGACTGCGTATTTCTAAAATTTGCTGCTTTTTTTGTTGGTCGTTAGGATGAGGGCCAGATTCTCTAGATGGCGCTGCTGCTCTTTCGGGGGGAGCTGGCTTGCCGGGGGTAGAGTGGCTGGCTACGTATTTTTCCGCCGTTTTGCGAATGCGCTCTGCTTCAGATTCTGTAATTGTGCTGCTGTGGCTCTTTACTGAAATATTGAGCCGCTCGCAAACTGCCAAGATGTCTTTATTATCCAAATTTAGTTCCCGTGATAATTCGTAAATTCTTACTTTGCCGTTGTTCATCCACTCTGCCCTCTTTTGTGCCAACCAGTTTTTACATTTTGATTTTTTGTTCTAATGACGACATCATTCGCTGTGATTGATTCAGTGTCAAGAATCGGGGTTTTGGTACTCGCTCAGCAATTTTATCTAAAAGATGCAATTCGCTGAAGTCTGCGGTTGGAGAATTCTCAAGTTTTTTTTGGGAAAGCGAGAACTGTCAAGTCTGAATTTTGGCAACTGCCACAAATCAATCTTTAAAGTTTGTCTTTCCACCTTGAGGATACCTCTGCTAGTACCCTACCCTTATCTAATCTGACACAAATCTTTCCAGACTGGTGGGCAGATCGGATCGGGGTTTTAGAGCTGGCGCTACCGGTAATTACTGGTAGGGCTGCCAAGAGGGTTTATACAGTCGAGGCCGAACTATTGTCGGTTTGGTGCCCGATCGATTCCGAGTCAGATGTACAGTCAGATGTGGCTAAACGCTGCCAAAGTGTTTGGTACAGTTCGTCAGACACAGGCGCTTTGAGCGATCGCCCAAGTCGATTTTTTTTCTGAGCTGCTTTGAGGCATTGGCTCGCCGGACAAAGGTAAGCGGAACGACCGAGGCCGCGATCTAATTGTACCTGATGAGAAGGATAGAGCCTGACTACTCGCCAAAAAGCTTCCTTAGGAGCTATTTTTCGACAACTTGTGCAACACCGGTAGTTCGGTTTCATTTCTAGTGATTCCGGGAGAGTTGAGAGAGTGGGAGAGGGGGGAATAGGGGAATTGTCCTCCTTGTCTCCCGTGCCAGAAACATAAAAGTGAATGTCACAGTGTTTAGACTGTGGCTGCGGTTTCGTCCGTGGCTGGCTCCTCTTGCTCAAATTCTGCCGTTTCCTCGTCGCCGTCGTAGCCGGATCCTTCCTCTTCGTCGTAGTCGTCGCCTGCTAGTTCTTCGAGCCTGCTTGCTTCTGCTGCCAGTTTGCTGTCTTCGGCGTCGCGATCGTACTTAGCAATATCTTTGATATCGATTTTCCAACCGGTCAGGCGGGCTGCGAGGCGGACGTTCTGACCTTCTTTACCAATGGCAAGACTCAGTTGGTCTTCCGCGACCAAAATGTGAGCGCGCCTCCCTTCTGGGGCAACCAAACGCACTTCATCTACTCTAGCTGGACTCAGAGCGTTAGCAATATAGGTTGCAGGATCTGGAGACCAGCGGATCACGTCTATTTTTTCGCCGCGCAATTCGTTGACTACTACCTGAATTCGCGATCCCCGCGCTCCGATGCAGGCTCCTACGGGGTCTACATCGCGATCGAGAGTATCTACTGCTATTTTAGTCCGAGGGCCGACGTGCCGGGAGGGCGGATTTGCCTCCCTAGCTACGGCGACAATCCTCACCACCCCATCTTCTATTTCTGGTACTTCGTTAGCAAACAGGTAAACCACCAAACCGGCGTCTGCTCTAGAAACAAGTAACTGCGGCCCTCTAGTAGAACCTTCGCCTACTTTTTTGAGATAAACCTTGAATGTAGCGTTCGCACGGTAATTGTCGTTAGGCAACTGTTCGCGTTTGGGGAGTTCGGCATCTACTTCCGGCTGACCGAAGCTGCTGGTAACTGCCAAAATTACCGACTGCCTCTCAAACCTGAGCACTCTTGCTTGAAGAACAGTTTCTTCTAAATCTTTAAACTCTTCTTGAATCATTTTGCGCTGTTGGTCGCGCAGTTTTTGAGCCAGGACTTGTTTGGTCTGGATGGCTGCCATGCGACCAAATTCTTTTTGATCGGGTGTTACATCTACGAGTACGATGCTCCCAGGCTGAGCTTCTGTGGCTACTTCTTGTACTTCAGAAAGTGCTATTTCGTGATCGGGATTGACGACTTCTTCGACAATAGTTTTGTTAGCTAAAACGCGAAAACCTTCTTGTTCTGCGTCTAATTCTACATCAAAATTGTCGAAGTATTCTTCGCTGAAGTGGTCGAGTTTTTGGGTGCGGCGGTAGCGTTCGTATCCTTTAAGCAGGGCTTCTCGCAATGCTGCTTGGACGGCGTGTTTGGGTAAATTTCGCTCTTTGCTAATACCTTCGATCATTTCTTTGAGTCCGCGCAGGGGAACCATTGACATATAAAACACTCCTTTTTTTGATGTGACAATACGTAACTTGCGATCGGAAATAGATGATTGGTAATTGACAGTCGGTAATTGTTGAAAAAAGTGATAACTGATGATTGATGAGTTACAAAGATAGCATTAGGGTATCTGGGTGCTGCAACAATTTATTGGTTGTTCTACTTCAACCCTGCGGCTAAAGATGTGATTCTTAAAAATTAACTCGCAGCGAAGCATTTTTAGCTTCCTGCGAGGCAATCTCAAAACTCAAATCGGGCAGACACGGGGGTACGGCCCCTACAACTCAAAATTCAAAATTCCCCTTTTTTACTCCTTACCTTCGTCTAGTTCAACTTTGACAATCTGAGGGCGGGGAATTTTAACCTGTCGCCCTTTTAGATTGAGATAAACCGTTGTTTCATCCCTGCCCACAAGTAGTCCTTTCCACTCTTTGATTCGCGAGTCGGGTTCGGTGGCTGTGAGTGTGACGGGGAAACCTTTAAAAGTAATGAATTCTCGATCGCTGCTGAGCAATCGGGATATTCCGGGACTGGAAATCTCTAGCACGTAGGCGTCGGGGATGATGTCGGATGCCTCTAACTCGACTTCCAGGGCTGTACTCATCCGCTCGCAGTCGGCTAAACCGGTGTCTTGCTGGAGGTTACGGATGTCTACCCGCAAGACGGGAGGATTTTGGTTGGTGTGAAACACTGCTCCCACTACTTCCAATCCCAGTGTTTCTGCAACGGGGGTAGCTAAGTCAATGATTTGTGGGATTAGGGGATGAGTCATATCGAATACTTAAACTAAAACTCCTGAACTCGGACACGGGTTCAACTTGAGGACTTAGGCAAGATATGGGGTAAGGGGGAACCACCGGAAGATTGCTCCTACTGGATCAGTCCTAAACTCGCAAGTCTGATGCCCTGAGTTCTTTTCCTGCGACTAATGCAACAAAAAAAGTGGGCTTGACCCACTTCTAGGTAAAACAATTTTTTCCAAGAAGTTTGAGAACAGATACATTTACGGGACACAATACGGGAATTTCCCGGATTGTGTAGCGATAGGAACACCGTCATTACTGACTGTGAAGGCGGTATCCCGCAAACCTCGCTCTCATGAAGCCCAAAGCACCATTTATCTCTCGTGGTAAACTTTTCATCGAAGTTTGCCTCAATTCTCAGTTTAGCTCGATCGCCCCCCCGTTGACACTCGATGAGGCTAAAGTGGCTAAGATTCTGTAGAGACTTCGTTTCTATACTCCAACGATCGGTTTAACCACTCGATCCCGAACTTCTCATAGTTAGTAAGTTTTCCCGCATCTAAATTGTTCTCAATTAAGCGGCAGACGGATTGTAAATGTACTGCCTTTGCCCAACTCGCTCTCAACTTGAATGCTGCCTTGATGAGCCACTACGATCGCACTCGCAATCGATAGCCCTAATCCTGCCCCTCCTGTGGCTCTAGATCGATCGCTCTGGACTCGATAGAAACGATCGAAAATTCGCGTTTGTTCGGCTGGAGCGATACCAACACCCGTATCTTGAACTTGAATTAGGGCTTCCTTGTCAGTGCGATCGAGGATGGCAAAGATTAGTCCTCCTGGGGGAGTGTAGTGAATGGCGTTGGTAATTAAGTTCGTTACCATACGGTAAAGTTGGACTTCATCCCCAAGAATCATAGTGGCTTGTGAGCCACGAATTTCTAATTTCAAATGTACATCAGCTATCATTGCCAAACCTGCAAGTTCCTCTACCAAATCGCCGATCAGATCGTTGAGAGAGCAAGGCTGCAATTGAGTCGAAATCTGTTGTTGTTCAATGCGACAAATGAACAGTAAATCTTTGACTAACCTGGAGAGACGGATGTTTTGTCGTTCGATAATATCCAGGTTTTGATTAACCTCTGGTAAGTCTTCAGCAAGACGAGTATCCTCAACTGTACTCTGGATCACAGCGAGAGGCGTTCGCAATTCATGAGCAGCATCGGAGGTGAATTGTTGCATCTGGCGATAGGACTGATAAATTGGTTGCATCGCTACTCCCGCTAACCACCAACTCGCTCCTCCCACTAACAGCATCGCAAAAGGTAAGCCTAAAAACAGGAACAGTCGCAAAGTGTTAAGATAAGCATCCCATTCTTTGAGCGATCGCCCAATTTGCAGATAACCCCAAGGCAAACCGCTGTTGGTTCTCAGTAATAGAGAAATTTGATAAAAGCGATCGCCCTTAGAACAATTCAGAACCTGCCAAAACTCCTTTGGCGCAAAACGTTTTAATACATTTGGCTGCTCTCCACTCGTCGCCAAAACACGTCCAGATTCGTTTAAAAAGCGGAGATAATAGCCCTCCTGCTGAAACACTCTAGCAGTATGTCGCGCGCCGTCATTGCTTGAAAAATAACAGTTTTCATTCGATAAACACAAACCGGGCAAAATAGTTTTCAAGCTGGATGAAATCTGTCCCGGTTGTTGTAATTCAGGTTCGATACTGTCATGCAGCGTTCCGGCTAAGTCCTGTAGTTTTTGCTGGAGGATATATCGCTGGGTGTGAAACAAAACCTGATATGCTGCAACACCGCAGATACCTAACAACAGACCTATCACGATCGCATACCAACCTGCGAGTTGCCAGCGCGTGCGGTTAAATAGCTTGTTCGAGTGCATATTATAGCAGTTGACAGTTGACAGTTGACAGTTGACAGTTGACAGTTGACAGTTGACAGTTGACAGTTGACAGTTGACAGTTGACAGTTGACAGTTGACAGTTGAAGAGTTGATGCCTCCATCATTCACAACTCAATATCTGGCTTTTTTCCATTCAGAAAAACTGAAAAATATCTTGGCTGAGATGGTATTTTCAGTGCAAAACCTCTGAGCGAAAGGTTGTTAGCAATCACCATTGTTATGGTGTTCTACTGATGTTTTTATGCTGATTGTTATATAATTCGGGTTTCCGAATAGCTGTTAAGTAAGTCCACCTAATTAAACATAAGATCTCGATGGCTAGAAAACTTGCTCTATAAGCATTCTTCCTTCTTCCTTCTTCCTTCTTCCTTCTTCCTTCTACTTAACTACCAATAGTGAACGGAAATATTGCCTCCCAGAGGTGAGGGGTGACGCCCTCGGTGAATTCGCCAACAGTTTCTTTCAACCGCTAGCGTCATAACTTGTTCAAGCGATAACCGAATCCATGAACCGTTTCAATCATGCCCTCACACCCATAATCTGCCAGCTTGCGGCGCAACAGACGAATTCTGGCAGCAACTACATTGCTCATCGGGTCAGCATCCACGTCCCACAAACGATTCAAAAGTCGATCGCGCGTGAGGATTTGATTCGGGTGCTGCATGAAATATTCCAGTAACCGAAACTCATTAGCCGTCAGAGGAATCACCGTTTGTTGTTCCCCATCATCGGTAGTGGAGATGGTTGATTTAGTATAATTAAGCCGCAATCGCCCCGCCTCAAGTTGGTCAGAATTAAAATGGGGCGACTGTTCCGGCGACAAACTCCGTCCCCGTCGCTGGAGTGCCCGCAACCGGGCTAACAACTCCGCTTTAACGAACGGTTTCATCAGATAGTCATCAGCCCCAGCATCTAGCCCAGCCACCATATCCTCCGTGCGATCTTTTGCCGTCAACATCAAAACTGGTAAAGGATTATTCTGCCGGCGCAAACGTTGGCACAGTTCGACGCCAGAAATTCCCGGTAGCAACCAGTCAAAAATGGCGATCGTGTACTCTGTCCATTGGTCTTCCAGATAGTTCCAAGCAGTTGTGCCATCCTGCACCCAATCCACCAGGTACTTTTCGCGGCTCAAGGTGCGTTGTACGATCGCACCTAAATCGGGTTCGTCTTCCGCCAGCAGAATTCTCATTTTATCGCTATCTCGTCCAATACTTTTTTACTAACGGGACTTAAACAAATTTTAAGCCCAAACAAGGCCTAAACTGGCTTTATAAGCCGAGAATACGTCCCAATTTTGGTTCAACCATTTCACAAATCTA
>NZ_JAEQCB010000165.1:0-10952 GCF_020738785.1 Microcoleus sp. PH2017_05_CCC_O_A
TATTTAATCTGATACCTCTTGAGTTTTTGAGTAACAGCTTGCCGGAGATTCAAAGGTGACTACTTTTAGCTGGGCTCATTTTTTAGTCTAAACTACAGTGATTGGCACCCCTACAGAAACTGGTTTCTTGGTACTTCACTTACCTGAAAGGTGATGTAAGTGTTTTATGAAAAAATAATAATGGGTTAAACAAAATAAGCTCAATGCCAGAACACTCGCCAGAAGAACTTTGCAAAATAATGTTTGGGCTAGACTACGCGAAGCTAGTAGCAGCAAATCCATCGTGGAAAGATACTTTTCAAAAAATTATAGAGCGGACAAAAGGAGCGCAAAAATTATCGGCAGAGCAATCATCAGACTGCGTGAGTGACAGTTCAGCAAAAGAATGTCTAACTCCCTTTGAGCAGAGAGACATACATAACATTCGGGGAATAAAGGCATGGGGAGACATTCTCCGATCTGCCTTTCCTTGGGAAAAGACGCTATCAGTATTAGACCCTATACTAGGATGTTTAAAAATGAACAAGCACTCTATCCAAATCCATAGGCTAGAGAAAGACTTAGTTTATTTGACTGCCATGAGCATTGATAAAGGAGCTCAAATTTTTATTAGCTTTCCAGTTTCTCCTATTTCTTTAGGAATCTTAACAGTCACATATTGGGCTCATCTGCTTAGGGAAGAAAGAGATATTTATCGGACTCATCATGCAGAGGCAGCAAAGGACTTTGCTATTTGGATTAGACCCAAGGATCGTGGTAAAATCTCGCATTTGAGAACAACTAAGGCATTTAACCTGATAGATAATGAATATACTAAATGCAATCTAAATAAGCGAATTGCTTGTTTACCTATCCATAAGTTTGATGAATCATTCAAAAGTAAACATCTGAGAGTCTTTATGGCGCGATCGCTCTCTGAAGCCGTTGACTTATTGAAGAGCTCTAAAAATTGCTCTCTAGTTGTCATTGACGATCCATCAGGACGCACTTATCCATCTCCCTCTGCCTATGGAAGCCAAGCCTTTGGCTTGGCTAGCCTTTGTCGGCAAAAACGAATCCCTATGGTAGGTATTGTTCCTCCTTGGACTCTGCAAGATATTGAGTACCATGAAACCAATACTTCACAGGGAATTCTTCTTTGGCCTATCGACTTCTTCGCTCTGCGCTCTTATCCCGCCGAGCTGGGTATTTCTGCTAAAAACAGGGAACAGCTTCATCCTATAGAGGAAAGCTATTTGCTACTTGAAAGAAAACGCCAATCTCTCAATCAAACCCAGGTAACAATTAAAACTTTTAACTTTGATACAGAAGATGAAGAAAAAATTGCGGAGCTTTTTCAAGAATCATCAAATTTACTGCTAGATTTAGCCAAACAGCCTCACTGTCGTGGTGTTTGGGGTACAGGATGGAAAATATGGCGATATCTCGCAGCTCCTGTCTTACCTTTTTATCTGCTCTGGGCACAGTTTATTGAAGGCGCACTTAAGCAACTAAATTCTGCTGTTAACCAATCTAAAGATTCCCAAGCAAAAATTTTATATAATCTCCTCTCCTCTCTGGCGCTGAGGCTACAGAAACTTAAAGCTAATCCATTCATTCAAATCATTAAATCAGCAGAGCCAGAAACTATTGTAGCTGTTGAAAATGCAGAAATAGCCAACGCTTTAGAACAGTTTTTAATGGGAAATCGCAGTTGTTCATCAACTCTTCAAATTTTACCAATCAGTCAGGTTCGGGGTTTAGGCGGAGAAAAGTTAATAGTTATAGGTCAGCCCAAGGCTTGTCACCGTGACATCTTGCAAACGACTTTATTTAGCAAAATAGATGTGTTGCTGTGGTCTGTCTTGGCTGAACGTGCCGAACGTTGGTGGAGCAATTTAGAGGTAGATGCTAGAGAATGGCATGGAAAAACATGGCGCAAGCTAACTGCAAAAGAGGAGGTAGGATGTTATAGCTTTAGCCTTCACCAACCAAAGGTTAAGATAATTGAGGCCGGTAAATTAATGCTGTCTAAGAAAATTAATTTAGCGAAAATTGAGGAAAATTTTAATTCTTTGGTTGGAACAAATTTTGAGGCGGAATTGAACGGAGATATTGCGAGAAATTTAGAATCTCATTATCTAGTAAAGTTTGAGATAGGATTAAAAATTAGGGTAGCACTGGGATGCGAATTCTTAGTCTTATCGGATAGACAAGCTCTGGTTGTTGCTATCAGAGATATTGCTGCTGGGACAAAGGTTGTATTGTTTGATGGCATGAACCGAGATGAGTTATTCGCTCAGAAAGCGGGTTTGCTTGAGGATACCAAAGTTAACTACTTCTATCGCATACAATTAGAGGCTTGGCGTGCAATACTGAAGCAGCAGGTAAAAAAGTTAGATTTACAAACAGTTCGTCGAGAACTCTCAATTGATACAGGTCTACATATTAGTCAAGAAACAATTGAGTATAATTGGATGAGTGGTGATGACCTTCTTAGCCTCCCCCGTGAGAAAGAGCATTTCTTTTGGTTTATACCGCCACTAGCTCGTTCTGGTTTTGAAGAGTTTTGGCAACAGGCTAATGAATTAAGGATTAAACGTAGACAACTCGGTCAGGTAATCTCTGCTTGCGCTCAAGAAGGATGGAAAGAGCGAAAATCTGATGAAATTGTCTTTCGATATCAGCAAGTTTTTATTACAGTTGGTGAATTGAAAGATGCCATGCAGATACTAACGGTACAGTCACCACCTCAACTAATTTCTCAAGTACCAGAATATCCTATTAATCGCCTTTTTAGGACATGAAATGTCTTTTACCAAAGCCACCCATTGACACTAACCTATGGGATGGCTCCTACCCTAATGGGCGTTTTTGTACCACACATACAGAAAATAGCACTGTGCGTATAATTCGTGAACTGATTAGCTTGACTTAAAGATCAATATCTACTATACTGTTTTCCAAGGTAAGCTGTATAAAGACCATACAGGAGTATGATGGAACCGGAATCTATCCTAACTGACCAGGGGTTGAATGTATCTGACTCTCCGAGACAAGAAGAACATTTGCAATTTATTGAGAGCTTTTACAGGCGCATACGGGGTCATGTCACGGGGACATCGGAGCACCGAAGCTCAATTCAAGGTTCCACTGAGCCGCGACGTTTAATGCCGACCGCATATCTCTCGCCGCAATCACCTCCGGCCACTGCGCCATCAAGCAGTCAGCAACAGAATAATTTTCGTCCTAGCAACTGCGGTTTAGCTATTAACTTAGTACCGGATTGGGAAAAACAACAGTTGCCTATTGAATTGAAAGTTCGCTTTAGTGTTTTCCTGCCTAAAATCCAAGTTACCGATAAATCACTGCGCCCTATGTGGCAACGTTTTGATATCTGTGCTGCCATCACTTCAAATATTCAAGACTTAGTTGCAGAACATTCTCCTGCCCTTTGGCGACTCAATGAGGATATTGAGCGTCAAATCGAAAAGGTAATAGAGGCGCATAAAAACGACCCCCTCGCTTGGTTGTTTGGACTCAATCGGACTATCGATGATTTGACCGAAAAAGAAGTTACCTTGGCTAAGGAAAAATTTAAAGAATTTCAGGCTGAACTGCGTCAAAGGATTATTAACAAAAAGAAAACTAAAAAGAATGAAAATCCTTCTCCTGATACGGAAATTCAGCCGGGGCAAGTTGCTCCGATAGAATTTAAAGTTACCGTAGAAGTCCAAAAGCGAGTTATGGGTAAACAGACCCGAATCCGCCTATTTCTGAGAAACAAAAGCGAACAGAGTAGTGGCTTTGACGATCCTAGAGATACAGGTTTATTTGGGGCTTACCTAGAAATTAATTTGTCCCGAGTAATGTGGCAGCCTGTAGAACTATCTCGCTTTCAGATATCTTATCAAGTTGACTCTACGGTGCCCGCGCAGGGAATTAACTGTACACCAGGAGTTGAACTTGAACAAACTCAGGATAGAGTTCGTATCTGGACTGAGTTTCTCCCCATTTATTGGCAAAAGAGACTTTACACGGCTGGAATTGAAGCCCCTTTTAAGGATTTAGCAACGGCAACGAATGATGCTGACATTCTGGTACTCAAAACTATTTGTCAAAGGATGCGGGATTACCGAGATAGCTGGCAAACCTTGATTGAGCAACAGCATCAGCAGACTGGGGGAACAAAATATAACTTAGAAGCTCAGCAAGATTTGGACAATTTCAAACAAGAAATAGAGCGCTTTGAGTTAGGAATTAAAGTTCTGGAAGAGCCGTGCTACGCGATGCTTCGACAAGCTTTTAACCTGATGAACCAGACGTTTGTCGATATCGATGAAAAGCGGAACAATCGGGGCAAGGCTGCTTATGAAAACTGGCGACTCTTTCAAATTGTCTACATTGTTTCCAATTTAGCAGCACTAGCAGCACGACAATGGCCTCAAGACTTTGCTAACAATCCTCTAGCCCAAATTAATCATGCCGCTGTAGTTCACTTCCCCACAGGTGGCGGTAAATCTGAGGCGGTGATGGGAATTATCTTGACTCAAGCTTTTTTCGATCGCCTGCGCGGTCGAGATTGGGGTCTGGTTGCTTGGTTGCGGTATCCTTTGCGGTTACTAACTTACCAACAGCTTCAGCGTTTTCTGGATACGCTAGTCGCTGCCGATGAAGTTAGAAAGAAGCAACAAAACTTAGCAATAACCCCTGAATTTACAGTAGGTTATTACGGGGGTCGAGCTAACAGCCCTAATTCTCTAAAATCCGTTCCTGATGAGGTTCAGAATTCGGCACTGCGACAGGCTCGCGAAAAAATGCAGGCCGAACTGGGAAAAGTTCCTAGGTATCTGACTTTAGCTGATGTCGGACACTACGTTCCTGAATCAATCCAGCAATACAGGATGGTGATGCGCTGTCCTCACTGCGGACTAGAGGAAGTCCACACTTTTATTGATAAAGCTACCAATGAACTCCGGCATCGTTGCGGCCCCCTCAATCAACCTTTACCCAATGGCGCTTGCGGTCGTGAAATTCCACTCTATATCGTTGATGAGGATATCTACAGTCAATTGCCAACTTTATTAGTAGGAACTCTCGACAAAATTGCAAACATCACTTTCCGTCCAGCGAGTCGCACTTTATTTGGGGCTGTATCCGATACTTGCTCGGTACATGGCTTTGTTGCTAACAATACTTGCCACAAGCAGGACTCAGTTGGTGGATGTACTCGCAGACAACTTAAACCTCTATCCACGGCACCCGTTGACCCCGGCATTCCTCTAGTTTTTCAAGATGAACTGCACTTACTCCGCGAGGAACTGGGTACATTTGACGGCCATTATGAAGCTCTCATCGATGCCATTCACCAAGAGCGGGGAGCGATACGTCCGAAAGTTTTGGCTGCTACTGCTACGATTGAGGGAGCAGAACAACAGACAAGACATCTTTATTGGCGAGAACTTTCTCAATTTCCAGTGCGCGGGCCTGCTCAGGGCCGGAGTTTCTACGCCAACGCTCATAGCAAATATGTGACAAGAGGCTTTGTTGGTCTTCGTCCCACTGCTGCTAATCCACTGGATGCAGCAATGGCTCTGATTCAAGCGCTTCGGACTGAGTTAGAGATTATTCGCAGCAATCCTGCTAAGTTCAAAGTAGAGTATGGATTGGGAAATTTAACAGATGATAATTTCCTGAAACTGGTTGACGATCATGACCTTTGTTGTACCTACGTCAACTCCAAAAATGATGGCTCTGATATTCGACGCTCCATTAATGAACAAGTAAAAGCAGGCCTTCGAGAAGAGTTTGGGGAAAACAAAGCTAATGCTATGCTGCCAGAGGCAATTACCCTGACAGGGGATGACGGAATTGAAGTAGTTAAAGAAGTTTTAAAGCAGATGGAGACATCTCAGCTCAACCCCAATTTGAGCGACTCAGAGCGGTTATCAGATGTGGTTGCCACCAGCCTAATTTCTCACGGTGTTGATATTGACAGACTCAATTTGATGCTATTTTACGGCTGGCCTAACACAACCGCTGAATACATTCAGGCATCGAGTCGTGCAGGACGTACTGTGCCGGGATTAGTCTTCATCTTATTTCGTCCTCAACGCGCTCGCGAACGGGCAATTTTCGACTATTTTGTCAAAACTCACGAATATTTGGATCAGATGGTAGAAGCTGTCCCCATTGACCGCTTCGCTCACAATGCTCTCTACCGAACTGCTTTTGGTTTGCTGTTAGGTCGGTTACTTCACATAGATGGCCCTGTAGCTCGATCGGGAAATCACGTGAGCGACTTAGCGCAACTGGACAAGATTGACAAATTGCGGGAGCTAATTTATGGGACAGGACAAGGGCGATCGCCCATCGACTTGAAAGCTATTGTCGCCAAAATTCGCACAACTATTAATCCTGACGGGTTACCAGAAGGCCAGGTTTTTGATACACCGCTCGATTTAGTAGAAGATGCTTTTGTGTCTCAGGTCGATCGCATCGTACAAGACCCCAATGAACGCAAAGATGTCACGAGCGGTCTGACAAAAGATGATATCGCTCATAATTTCCGCTTGCTGCTGTCTCTTCGAGATGTCGATGCAGGCATTGAAATTAATGGATACTAACTACTTTAAATAAATTGGAGAAGACATGAGTAAACAATCGCGCACCTTTTCTAAAGGCAAAGTATTGCACAGCGTTGAACCAGGAAGTGTTGCTACAATTCCTGTCGGCACTATTGAAGTTAACTGTCACTTTGCCCGCAGGGTAGTTGACCTCAGTAAAGATGTGGAGGAGGCTGTACGTCAAGAACTCACTCGATGGAAGCATTTAGATGCTCAAATGGAAGCTTTCCGCAGACACACAGCAGAGTTTGTTCCTGTACTCACTCAATCGGTTAAAGGTCGCAGGTTGAAAGCCAGAGAGTGCGGTAAGTGCGGAGCTATTCGCTACATGGGTCAGTGGAAGGGAGATTCAGATGCTCCCTGTCATAATTGTAACCATCCAACTCTCAATGAAATTCCGTTTGTTTTTGCCCATGTAGATGGCACAATGCTCCAGTTATTCCCCCGTCACTGCCCTCAACACAGTTATCAGTATTTAGTTAAAGAAAGGGGTGTTTATCCGCGTTGGCGCTGTAAAGTTAGTGGCTGCACTCATGCAGATCCAATTGTTCGCCCTCTTCCCCCACAATCCATTATGAAGCGCACAGAAGTTGTTCAAGCAATAGAATCTGCTACCGGAAATTCTCCCAATCCGATGATGCGTCTTACCACTATTTCTGATAACAAGCTTCAGGTAGTTCATTCCATTTCTCGGATCAACCCAACTTCCAATGTAGAGAAGTTTTTAGCATTACCTGAGTCTCTCGGTACTCTTCTAGCAATACATCTAGATTACTTCGATTGTCAAAGCAGAAGTCTGTCTGAGCTGACAGAAGTCCTTCGCGTCCTTGGTCAAGGCACTCAAGAAGACCATAAAGAATTGGATCAACTTATTAAAACACTAAAAATGAGTGGCTTAGATGACGAAACAATCCAAACTATCTTGGCTAACAAACGACAAGTTCAGGAGAGTGATGCAGGTGGAACAGTTGTGGCCGAATTAAGAAAAGCTCTAGCGCGTTTTTCCAATAATAATACCTTGCAATTTCTAGGAGATGCTCAGGCCGAAAGAGAAACTCGCGATCGCAGAGAAAATTTAACCTCAGCTCAAAAAAATGCTGGTACCCTTAGAGAGCAACTGAGCGATCGTGCTGTTCTCATGGATTTGCAGCGTGAAAGCCTCGATGATGCTGTGAAGCGCCTCAATAAAATTAGCTCTCCTTTCCAGGCAAATCTTTCAGATGCCGGGATTTTAATGCGTGAAAGTCTAGGTATTAACCAGGTCACAGTCATTCAAGATTTGCCTGTCTTGCATCTTGCCTATGGATATACTCGCCTTTCTCATCAGCCTGAAGCTGCTGTCCTGTGGGCTTTTGACAAGAAAGGTTTTGATTTGGCTGGTGAAGAACCCAAAGGAAATTGGATTCCTATGCCCATCTACAAGCTCAAAACTGAAGCACTCTTCTTTCAATTTGATGCTAAACGGATTGTTAAATGGCTTCATGCTAACAATCTAGCTCCCGATCCGGCTAATATTGACGAGCCTACATTGTGGCTTCTACAGCATCAAAGCCAAATCACCAGTCGCAGCGGCCCTGCCTTTGAGGATCGCCCTCCTCTAGATTTTCGGATTCCCTGGCTGGTTGGTTCGGCTCTACACAGCGCTAATCATCTTTTAATTAAAGCAATCGCAGACCAAAGTAGCTTTGGTGAAACGGCTATTTCTGAGCATCTCCTGCTAAGCCTCAACCAAACCATCATCTTTGTCAATCGCCTTCAAGAGTTTTCACTGGGAGGACTGAAAACCTTCTTCGAGCAGCGTTTAGATCAGGCATTCAACAGCCTTCTACAAGAGCGGGGAGACTGTATGTTCGATCCCGATTGCGAAGAAAGGCTAGGCGGAGCTTGTGCTGGATGCTTCCACCTACCAGAAGTCGTCTGTCGCCTCTTTAACAACGCTCTTAGCCGCATCTTGCTTTACGGCGGTGAAATTGGTACAAACATGGAGGGAGTCGAAAAAACCCTTTGGCCTGATTTAGCTTCTCTTGTTGGGAGAGACCAGTTTATCGGCCTGTGGGATAGTCGTTTAGATTAAGGAATGAAAATTTAATAACTTTAGCGTCTGTTAAATAGTCGGCACTGCACGATAATTCCATTTTGGCAGATATTCATCAAAAATAATTTTCATTGTTTCTTTAAATCCATTAGCTACTTTTCGACCAGTTTCATAGATTTTATCAAGCACATTTACCACCACAGAAAGCCCGGTTTTAGTATGAGTTTTTGCCATGAGTTCTTTCACTAACTCAAGATTCGTAAAAATCACTCCTTGACAGGCTCTGGTTACGTGAGGAAACAAGCGATGTTCGATCGGATTATATTTCGATGTATAGGGAGGATAGTGTGCGATCCTAATTTCTATTCCTAGCTCGTCAACAAACTTTTGTAAATCTGATTTAAATATGTGATGATTAGAATTGTTACTGCCACCTCCATCGCATTTTATTAAGATTGAATCGGCTTGAGGATAGATAAATTTTCCGTAATTTATCCACCATAATTTAATCGATTCACAAGCAAATTCACTCGTGTCTTTACTGATTCCCAAGTTTAAATATCCTCGGTTTTGTTGCGGATCGTAAATTCCATGAGGCACTACTTTTCCCTCAGCTAAACTAAAGAAATCATGGTCAAATGTCGTAATAACTTCGGTAGTATATAGACTGCCTGCTCGATATAGATTTCCAATAAATTCCTTCTTTTTTGTGTCCATACTAACAATTGGATTACCCCGCAACTCATACTGAGCGGTTATTCTGGCAAGATTCTCAAATTGTTCATTACGATTTTTTGTGACTCCGGTTGTTTGTTGTTTTTGGGCTTTGCGTTTCACATATCCATGTTTTTTTAAGAGTTTTTTGACAACCGTTGTGCTGACTATTGTTTCCTGAGCCTTTAGGCCTTCAACTATTTGTTGATGAGTAAGATTTGTCCATTTAATTTTTTCGGACATTGGATCTCCGGCTGTGTGGTTTTTTAAGACTTCTAAAAAACGCTCATTTAAATCAGCTATCTGAGAATCCCTAGTTTTTCTTCCTCCACCTCTTCGGCGAATTCTTTGTTGATTCAAGGTGGGTTCTGATTTATTTTTTAACTCCTTAATTCCCTTGGCTATTGTATTCCTATCTACTCCCAAAACTCGGGCTATGTAAATGATTCCACCACGACCAAGTTTTACGGCTTCTATCGCTGCATATCTTCTTTTGTCTTTTTCAGATAAAGACTGATGATGTTGGAGCATTAAAGCAGTAATTTCGTCTGAGTAATACATAAATTATGTTAGGATAAATGATTCAAATCAACAAATCATGGGCGACATAAGAATAACCAAGTAGGTATAATATTTGACATCCATACCGAAACATTAACCTATTCATATTCACTCATTTATTTATTATACATCGCTGATGTTATTAAATTTTCATTCCTAAGCATTGGCTTTGATCAACCGTGGTTGGGATTGAGCCGATCAATTGCCAAAACCAATTACCATCGCACCTGATCTGAGTGTAGAAAAACTACAGGTTAAAAACCGCGCTCTGATTCGGCTGTTTCAAAGGTTTTCTACCTCTGGCTTCTGGCTTCTGGCTTCCATCCGTTACATCTCGTACATTGCTCGTTGCCGAACTTCTTTTTCCTACGACATTTTATTTAGTTCTGCTGCGGTTTGGTTGAGCAGTTCCGTACAAACTTTAACTTGAGCAAGGCTACTAGCAGTTTCTGTTGCTCCTAAATTAACATGGTTCATTGCTGCGAGCACTTGTTCAATTGCGATCGCCTGTTGGTTAGCATTTAGAGCAATTTGTTGATTGTTCAAAAATACCTTGTCTATCGCCTCTGCTACACCAGCAAAAATTTCTGTTGTCCCCCTAGCTTGTGTAATTCCTTGTGCTGCGGTTTTTGAACCTTCATCCGTTACCATCACCGTGTAGCCGATCGCAACTTGAATTTCTTTAGCTAGAACATTAATTTTATCGGCTGATTGTTTACTTTCATCAGCTAGTCGCCGAATTTCTGTCGCGACAACAGCAAAACCCTTGCCGTTTTCCCCAGCACGGACTGCTTCCACAGCAGCATTAAGAGCTAACATATTTGTTTGGTTAGCGAGATCGGCTACCAGGTCAGAAATCCCACTAATTTTAACAGTATTTTCGTTCAAGTATGTAATCTGTTTGGCGATCGCGTCTACTTTTTCTTGCAGAGTTACTACTGACGGGGTGACAGGTCGTCTGAAAAGCATACAGGGAGATAACTCTAGACAAATCGCCTCAAAAAAGATAGGGTAAGAAAGCTTCTTACCCAAAAATA
>NZ_JAEQCB010000166.1:0-10871 GCF_020738785.1 Microcoleus sp. PH2017_05_CCC_O_A
GCAAATAGTCTCGCGCCGCCACAATTTGCTCAAAAAGCTACCCAAATAGTCAAGGATGGGTAGCTTTGTCCATAAATTAAGTTACAGTTCCTAACCCCGAGCTTGGGGCGGTGGCTGGGTGCCACTCTCTCCTCAGGTAATGCGTTCAACAGTTGACAGTTGACAGTTGACAGTTGACAGTTTGAGAGCGACCTCTACCCTTAAGTCCGAGGATTGGAGCAATGAATAGTCTGATTTTAATTTCTCCCGAGCAGGCTTGGGGCTTTCAACCAATTCTTTCTGGTAAATTTTTGTTTCCATCTTTTACAGACTACAGACTTGGGAAAAACCTCAAACAATCTGCGATTTGGGATTTCCGGATTCGGGCTTGTCCCCGTGCAGTCGATTTGAACAACCTTTTATGATAGCTTTCGATCTGTGTTCATGGTTAGAGATTAATGGTACAATAATCTCGGGGTAGCATAAAAAATTGCTCGAAACTGCGTCGGTTTCGGTTGCCAAGAGTGCCAACCTTTAGACTGGAAATTGGTGTGGATTTTCTTGGTAGTGCTGACATTTGACTGGTTCCAGAGAGTTGCAATCGGATGTGGTCGCTGTCTGTCCCGTGGGCGGACTTGTGCTTCCGCTAGCCGATCGACTGTCGGGCCTGCTGACAACAAATCTCTCAGCAGTGTTAAGCTTGTCATCGCGAAGTCATTGTCTTCGCTAACTCGATCGCTCAGTCCCTTGCTGCGCTGCTAAAATTTTGTTAATAAAATTTACTCGGCGGTATGTATCTAAACAATTATGGTATAGTCTTTAGTTTCTAGCTCCCAATCAGAGCTTGAGGCTATAAAAAATATGCTGAGAACCCCGTCCTTTCAAGACGGACATGAAAGCTAACCGGAGGCTAAGGCAATGCCAGTGACAAGAGTGAGATTTCGTTATTGTCATAGTATCTACAAAATGATATAATATTTTGTAGAGCTAGTCAAGAATCATGCTAAATCTCAGTTACGAGTACAAACTAAAGCCGACAGACAAGCAGATTTCTCAAATCGAAAGAACTCTGGTAATTTGTCGTAAGGTTTGGAACTACGCATTGAGAGAGCGTAAAGACTGGATTAACTCTCGTAAATGTCCGATTAATGCTTGCTCGATCGCTCGCGAGTACATTATTCCGGCTGATGCTCCCTACCCAAATTATTACAATCAGGCAGCGGAGCTAACCAAAGCTAAAGAGTTGTTTCCCGAACTTAAAACGGTTAACACAAAAAGATGCTTCAACAGGTGTTAAGAAAGCTGGAAACAGCCTTCCTAGACATGAAACGTAAGGGAATGGGATTCCCAAGATTTAAGAATAAATACCGAATGCGGTCGTTTGTATTTCCCCAAATGCTCAAAAATTGCCTCCAAGGAAATACTATTAAACTCCCACAGTTAGGCATTGTTGAATTCATTAAATCAAGAGAGATTCCTAATGAGTTTGCAATCAAGCAAGCTCAAATTGTCCGGAAGGCTAGTGGATATTTCGTCATACTTTTCTTAGAATGTGATGTTAATGTTCCTCAACCAGTTGCACAGGGATTCCCCGTTGGCATAGATCTAGGTTTAGACCAATTTTTAGCAACTTCTGAAGGCAAATTAGTTAAACGTCCTAAGTTGCTCAAGGTCGAACACCGCAAGCTTAAATTGCTGCAACGTCGGCTCAAGAACAAGAAGAAAGGCTCTAACAACCGTCATAAGTTGAATAGAAAAATTGCTAGGCTGCATCAGCGTGTTACCGATACCAGAAAAGATTGGCAGTTTAAATTAGCTCATGACCTAGCCCTAGATGCGGGAATGATATTTGTTGAAGATATCGATTTTCGAGTCTGGGCAAAAGGTAGGTTTGGCAAACACACCTTAGATGCTGGTTTCGGTCAATTCATCGCGATTATGTCGTGGGTGTGCTGGAAACGGGGAGTACATTTTGAGAAGGTAAACAAGGATTACACTTCTCAGGTTTGTCCGAATTGTGATAGTCACACTGGCAAGAAAGCACTTGATGAACGAGTGCATAATTGCCCTGAGTGTGGGTATACAACACATCGAGATGTAGCAGCCGCTCAAGTTATTCGGTTTTCAAGGATTGTCGGCGGAGGGACGCTTCGTAGACATTAAAGAAATTGCCTGTGGAGGCGGTCTGACGGGAACCGGAAACGGTCTAGTTAAGAGCCTAAGAGACAGGAAGAAGAAAGCGTGAAGGTGTGGATGCGATCGCACCGGAATGCAACCTTTGAGAATTCCCGCGCATTTATGCCGGGGATCGCGTCAATAATTCCCATATTCGACCTTTGACCGCAAAACTTGAGAGGAAAAATTGCCGATTTTTAGCTCCTTGTTCCTCAAATGCTTGAATCTCAAATCGCTCGAATGACTCGGCTGCAAGCTATTTCTAACTGCCCAGCGCAGCTCAAGCGCATAAATTAAGATGATGGCCTCATGGAAGACCGCTTTAACGCCCGAGATCCGCAGTCAAATATAAATCAATTGATAGTTTCTACTCCTTTTTTTGCAGGTTTGCCTGACCCTGTAATCGAGAGAGCAACTGTCCACATCGTTACCCGCAGTCATCCGTCGAATCAAGTGATTTTACTAGAAAATGACTGGGGAACATCAGTGTATTTTATATTGGATGGTTGGGTGAAAATTCGCACCTACAATCTAGACGGAAAAGAAGTAACGCTGAATATTTTAGGGAAAGGAGAACTGTTCGGGGAAATGGCAGCGATCGAAGAAGCACCGCGATCGACAGATGTCATCACCCTAGCCCCGACACTGATCGGCAATATGCCAGCTCAAGATTTTGTGCAACTCATTCATACCGAGCCCCTCGCAGGCATTCGGCTAGCTCAACTGATGGCCCGCCGCCTGCGACAAGTCAACCGGCGCCTGCGTTTGCGAGAGTCTGACAGTACCTCGCGAGTAGCAGATATTCTATTATTTTTGGCAGAGGGGCAAGGCAAAAAAATCCTGGAAACAGGAGGTACAGAAATTCCCAACCTGCCACACAGAGAATTAAGTAGCCTCAGCGGGCTGGCTCGGGAAACGGTAACGCGAGTGCTGAGCAAGCTGGAAAAAAAAGGAACTATTCAACGCGAACGTGACGTTTTGTGCATTCCCGACCTACACGCCTTGGAGCGTCTGTTAGTCTAATCACTACAAAACGAAATATTGGAGTATACTGGAGTGGTTATGTATATATTGGAGCGCTAAGCGCGATGTATCTGTCGTCTATTGACGAATTAGAGTGTATTGGAGTTTCATTATAGAATGCTAAAACGCCAAAAAGGATATTCAATTACAACCAAATCAGTTAAAGCGAAACTAATTCGCTCAAAATTTGATATGCAGGAAACCAAGGATGCTTACAACGAAGTAGTGCATTTTTATTTCCTGTTAATTGCTGAAAATCCTCAAGGCGTAAGCATTCCCGTGCAATCTAAGGGAGGCTGGCGATTCTACGAATTACTAACCGCTGGTCATCAGTTTATTAGCGGCTTTCCTTCCCCGCTAAAAAGAGCCGCAATCCGACAAGCCATCGGTGCTTACGAAAGCTGGAATTCAACCTATCAAAAATGGTTGCATCGTCCGAAGCGAATGAGAGATCACAAACCTCCAGTTCATCCTAGGGCATTCCGGTTTAACCCGCATTACGATTCAGGGATGTGGAAAGAGGATGATGGTTTCTCCATTGTTTTGAAAATGCGAGTAGGGAATTCATGGAAATGGGTCAAACATCAATATCAATGTCCTAATGTTCCGACAGAATGGACAAAAGGTTCTCCAAGAATTCAAGTACAAAATGGTTCTTTATGGCTCGTTTTCCCCTTAGAAAAATATGTGCCTGCCACAGGAGGTATCAAGGGAATTATGTCTAACTCCGCATTTAGAACCTGCGGGATTGACATGGATTTAGACAAGTTTATTATCATTGCAACTGTTCTAGAAACCAACGACAGAGGCGAAACGACTGAAATCGCTAGGCACTTTATCAACCAGTCGCGTCACGTAGCTCGTAGGAAGCGGGATCTAGGACAAATTGCAATCAAGATGAGACAAGCCAAAATAGTGAGTCGTGGTTTTGCTAAATCAAGATGGGACTCAATAACGGCCAGAGAAATTAATTTTTCCAGAGCGGTTTCAAGGGAACTTGTTGAGTTTGCAAAACACTGGAAAGTGGATGTAATTAGTTTTGAACACCTAGGCAATCTTCGCCCGAAAAAAGGCAAATTCTCTAGGAGATCAAATCAAAAGCGTGCCTACTGGCTAAAGGGAAAGGTCTTTGAGCAAGTCAAACGAATCGCATATCAAGATTATGCAATTGTGACAACTCGCGTTAGTCCGATGAATACGAGTCGCCTTAGTCCGTGGGGAGAACCACTTTGGAGAGGGGCTAAGTTTCCGTCTGACTCACTTCGATTTGAGGGCTATCAATCTGGAGCTGCATTGGTGGCAACTGCTGATGGGTACAAGGCTCACTCTGGATTAAATGCTGCCCGAAACGTGGCATTAAAAGCAATCAAGCGCAACCTACTAGAAGCTACGCTCAATCTTAAAAGCCTGAAGTAGTAATACGTGACGGTGTGCAATCAAACTAGAACGGTGTTAGCGACTACCACTTTGATTGTACTAGGCTAGGGTAAACTGCCTAAAAATTCCTACCTTACTACGCTCTATTTGGTTGGGACTAGCTCCCGCAAACTGAAAGACGCGACTACAGAGGAGTTAAAAAAGTGAACTATAATTGGAATATTGTGACTTACTCCGATTAACTCCATTTATGGGTTACTCTAGAAGTATCAGAGATTGTTAATTTGAATCTCATTCAACAGCACTCTCTGTTAACTAACGGATATTGATGATTTCCCGCCAGAGGTAAAGCTGTGAGTTTTAAGAAAATTTTCGCCGCCGTCGATGATTCTGAACTTGGCCGCCGCGTCTTCAGTCAAGCCTTAGAATTAGCCTCGATCGATCGAGCTAAGATGATGCTATTTCACTGCGTTACTGTCAACTCGCTGGGCGAGACGGCAGTGCCAATTCCGGTAGATTTGGGCTTGAATGCCGAGTTAATGGATCAAGCTTATCAAGCTCAACGTTTGCGGCTGGAAAGGGAGGTAAAACAGTCTGAGGGTTTGCTGAAAAATTATAGCGAGGTTGCAGCCAAACAAGGATTGGAGGTGGAATTTGACTGCCAAATGGATGGCGATCCGGGGCATTGTGTCTGCGAACACGCCCAAACTTGGGGTGCAGATTTAATAGTAGTGGGGAGGCGCGGCCGCACGGGGCTTACAGAAGCTTTCCTCGGGAGTGTGAGCAATTATGTCGTTCACCACGCATCTTGTTCGGTATTTGTAATTCAGGAAGTCAAAGCTGAAAAATGATGCTGCTGAAAATTTTCCTGAGAACATCAATCTAAAATAAGACTGGCGTTCCTACCTAAACCTGGTTTGTGCGAACAATATTAAATTGGGTGGCGAGGCCTCCAAATAGTGAAACCGGAAATTAATCTTATAGCCCGCCAGTGTCGTAAAATATCAAACTTTATTCAGTTAACAATTGACAGTTGACCGCTTGACAGCGACCTCTACCTAGAAAGAAGAAGATTGGATTCAACAGTTGACAATTGACAGTTGACCGCTTGACAGTTCGAGAGCTACCTCTACCTTTAAGTCCAAGTATTCGAGTAATGAATAGTCTAATTTTAATTTCTCCCTCGAAGACTTGGGGCTTTCAACCAATTATTTCTGGTAATGAATAGTCTAATTTTAATTTCTCCCTCGAAGACTTGGGGCTTTCAACCAATTCTTTCTGATAAAATTTAAAATCGGAAAATCGGAAAATTGGGAATCAGACGTGCAGCAGGCAAGTTCTGTAAAATCTCAAATCTAAAATCTCAAATCGGGAATCAGACGTGTAGCACGTAAGTCCTGTAAAATCTAAAATCTAAAATCTAAAATCTAAAATCGGATGAGTGATTTTTTGTCAGCAGATGCCGCGTCTAATTCAGGCAGTTCACCCAGTAGCAATAATGAGCCACAAACCGCCACTTTTTCAGCAATGGCTGGCGATCGCAAAAATTCCGACCCGGGGACGCCCCCCACTGGAGAAGCGCCTTTGAGGCTCGTAGAAACGGCATTTTTGGCAAGTACCGCTAGCTTGATTTGGCTGATAAATTATTACTTTCCCCTGGGCCCGTTGCTGCGGGTTTTTTTCCCGGTGCCCATAGCCCTGGTTTACCTGCGCTGGGGTAACAGAGCGGCTTGGATGTCAGCTTTGGTTTCCGGTTTGCTGCTGTCGGTACTCATGGGCCCAACGCGGAGCATTTTATACGTGATTCCTTTTGGAATTATGGGAGTTGCACTGGGAGGACTTTGGCGGCGCAAAGCGAGTTGGTCTGTCTCTATTAGTGTGGGGGCGGTAATTGGTGCTGTCGGCTTCTTTTTTAAGTTCTGGCTGCTGTCAGCTTTGGTGGGTCAAGATCTCTGGGTTTATGTAACCGCCCAGGTAACAGAGATTGTGGAATGGGTATTTGTGAAGCTGGGCTGGCTGAGCGTGCCGAGTTTGAGTACAATAGGGGCGATCGCCGCTGGGATGATTTTGATTAACAATATTGTATATTTATTTGTAGTGCATTTAGTAGCTTTGCTGCTGTTAGATCGTTTGGGAAATCCGATTCCGCGGCCGCCGCGCTGGGTGCAAGTTTTAATCGATTATGAGGAGTAATCGGAAGTCATTAGTCATTAGTCATCAGTCATCAGGAAGAAGGAAGAAGGAAGAGGGAAGAGGGAAGAAGGAAGAGGGAAGAGGGAAGAAGGAAGAGGGAAGAAGGAAGAAGGAAGAGGGAAGAAGGAAGAGGGAAGAAGGAAGAGGGAAGAGGGAAGAAGGAAGAGGGAAGAAGGAAGAGGGAAGAAGGATCTTGTAACAGATTTAACAGATGGATGTTGAGGGAAGGAAAAAAATCAAATTATCCGCTTTCCCTCTTTCTAGTTTTTCCGGCAATTACCAATTCCCCATTACCAATTCCCCATTACCAATTCCCCATTACCAATTCCCCATTACCAATCCCCGATTATTACTGACAACTGCCAACTGTCAACTGTCAACTGTCAACTGACTAATTATGATTCATGTTTATACAGAAATTGAACAGGGCCAGCGGTGGCTCGATCGCCATCGGGGACAAAAACCGATATTTGCCTGCGTGTTAGGATTCACCGCAACTGGCTTAATTCCGGGGATTTCGGCAGCAGGAGCAACCCCGCGCGATCGACAATTTACTTGTTTGGCCGATGCAGAATTTTTGTATAACGGCCCGCAACCGTCACCGCAGTATCCCTTGCCGCCCCTAGAAGCCGGTGCCTCACCGGTGCTAATATCTCGCGCCGTAGTCGAAGCTTTGGAAATTCCCCTTTACCTGTTTAATGCAGGTTTACCCCTGCCGCCTCCCGTACCTACAATTGATTTGGGCGGTACTGCGGCAAAGTGTCTAACTTCTGGGAATGCTTTGGAACTAGAAATAGTCAAACATTTGCTGGAACAAGGATTAATTTGGGGCGCTAAATTGGCCGCCGAAACTAATGGCAGTTATGTCATTTTAGGGGAGTGCGTAGTTGGTGGCACGACTACTGCTTTGGGCGTGTTAATGGGTTTGGGAATTGCAGCGGCGGGTAAGGTTAATAGTTCTCACCCTACCTGCAATCACGCTCAAAAATTGGCTGCGGTGACAGCGGGACTCAATAATGCTGGGTGGGAAATCGGCAGAAAAAATAGCACCCCCCTGGATTTGGTGGCGGCGGTGGGCGATCCGATGCAAATAGCGGTGGCGGGAATGGCGATCGCCGCGAGTCGGACTTGCGGGGTACTTTTGGCTGGTGGCACGCAAATGCTGGCAGTGTATGCTTTGATGCAAGCCTTAGCCACGGAATACGAGCTGTTATGGTGTCCCGAACAAGTCGCGGTGGGGACTACGCGCTGGGTGGCGGAAGACCCCACAGGGGACACTGTAGGACTCGCCTCGGATATCGGCGGTGTCCCTCTGTTGGCTGCACAGCTAAGTTTTGCCAGTTCTCGCTACCCGCAACTGCAAGCTTACGATCGCGGGTACGTGAAGGAAGGTGTGGGTGCGGGTGCGTGTGCGATCGCCAGCGGCCTAGCTGTGAATTGGACTCCAACCCAACTTCTGCAAGCTGTGGAGGCCTTAGCCTCGCGCTGTGAAATTACACCTTAAAACCGGGTTTTTCGTTTTCCGTGCGTCTCGGAATCTCACGCATTAAATATGAAAAATTCCGAGCTATAAACCTTGTTTGGCTGCTCAACTAGCTTCGTTTTGGCTGAATAATTATATCATTTTCTGTAGCATTTTTGCTTTCAGATTTACAGAATATTCTACACAATATCTCGCTTTGATGCAGTATTCCTACTGTGCATTTGGCGAGACAAAACACTCTATTCAATGACTCTATAAGTAGACGAGGATAAATCAAGGCAACTTGTATTTTCTCTCTCGATCCATGCCGATCGCCAGCAGCAATATTTAATTAGACCCGCCTACGTGTGAGTGCATTCTTTTGGCGACCAACTGTTCTTCTAAGGCAGCAATTCGATTGTAAGCCGCTGTTAGCTGAGCTGTTAGGCGCTGGATTTGAATCTCGGAAGTCAGCTCTTTTTCCAGACTTTGAGAATTCTTGTCGAAGTAGTTGTCATCTAACAGTATGTCCTTGTGACCGAGGATGCCGTCGAGATTGCTGTAGCTTTGATAGGGAGAGGTTTTGTGATTTCCTGCTGTCAGGGAGCGATCGTCCATATGCTGCTGGGCCAGCTTCGTCTCCTTGGCGGACTCCAATAACTTTTCATTGAGGTTTTCTATGAGTTTGTACAGAGCATCGACTTGTTGGGTCAATACTGTAACTTGCTGGCGTAGCGCTTCCATACAGTCATCCTCGGGATAGTAACTTATATCTTTACATTTTAGGGAAATCTTTACATAACTGGGATTTATCACTAAATTATTTAATTTTTGACGTAATTGTTGTCTTCCCAATCGTGACTGTAGGTTGAGATACTCAGGTTGAGGATTTTAGATTTTAGATTTTAGATTTTAGATTTTCTTGGATTCTGAAACGAGGTTTGTTAACTCCTATACTTTGTTCAAACCTTCAATCAGAGTTAAAAAAAACAAAAAAACTCGGCTTCTGAGAGTGGGAGTCCCTCCAGGAGTGTGAGATTGACTCGGCAGTCAATTTGCCATTTTTCGATTTGGGACTTGAGATTGTTATGGAGACAGCAACCGGGTTTTGTAGTTATTAAACTGTCGCGGATTTAAAAGGACTTTTTCACTTCGTTTGTGGAAAAAGCGTCATCCAACGGCAGAGTGTGGCGCTTTCGCGGTTTCCTGATATTAAGGAATGTAACACAGATACAGGCGATCGCCCGCCAAAATCGGCGAAACTAGCCCAAAGAAATTTGGAGCTCAGAAACGAGGCGGTAAGTTGACGGCAAGAGTAGCACCGACTCCGATCGCAGCAGAAGCGAGTACAATGGCTAGGTGTTGGAAAAAGAAATAAGACAAATCGGTGCGGACTACCGGACTCGACAAACAATTATTTCCCGGGTCGCAGAACACAAAACATCGGTCAATATTTAGAAAAGCGGATTCACAGGTGAAACGAAGGTCTTTGCTATTGGGCGCAGCCACCCTAACTTTAAGTCAATTGGCGGCAGGTTGCGACTCGAAACCCACTCTCAAAATTCGATCGCTCAAAAACGGTATTCCGGCCCAACTCGCAAGCAAATTTAGCCGCGATTTACAACCGTCTCCGCAGTTGCAGGTAACGCAGGAAGGGCAATTAAAAGAATTATTCGCTTTGTTACAGGAGTGGAAACGGACACCGGAAGCCAAAAATCAAGCTGACTTGGTGATGTTGGGAGATTATTGGCTGACTTTGGCAATTCGGCAAAAATTGATTCAGCCGATCGATCCTGCTAAAATTGCTAATTGGTCGCAATTGCCCGAAAGATGGCAAAAACTCGTCCGGCGTAACGCTGACGGCCAATTAGACGCTAAAGGTCAAGTTTGGGCTGCACCTTACCGCTGGGGAAGTACGGTAATTGCCTATCGAACCGACAAATTTAAGGATTTGGGGTGGACTCCGACTGATTGGAGTGACTTGTGGCGAGTCGAATTGCGCGATCGAATTTCGCTACCGGATAGCGCGAGAGAAGTGATCGGTTTAACATTAAAAAAACTCGGAAAATCTTACAACACGCAGCAATTAGATAAAGTTCCCAACCTCAAAAAAGAACTGGCAAATCTGCACGCCCAAACTAAGCTTTACAGTTCCGATACATACCTGCAACCGTTAATTTTAGGTGATACTTGGTTAGCCGTAGGTTCATCTGGTGACGTACTGCCGCTGTTACAAACTCAAAAGGATATTGCTGTAGTAATTCCAGTTTCTGGAACTGCACTGTGGACGGATTTGTGGGTACAACCAGCATCAAAAAAGCCAGTTTCGTTAGTGGAAAAATGGATTAATTTTTGCTTGCAGCCTCAGATTGCGCCTCAATTATCTTTGCTGGCTAAAGCTAGTTCGCCGATAATTGTCGGCATGAAACCCGAGGCTTTGCCCGCCGATGTGCGAAGCAATCCCGTGTTGTTACCGGATGCTAAAATTCTTGCCGCCAGCGACTTTCTGCTGCCGTTTGGAGATGCGGGGATTGCCGAATATCGATCGCTTTGGCAAGAAATTCGACAAGTAGTGAAAAGTTAAGTACGTTTTAAGGTACGTAGTTGCGCTTCAGCGCTCTTTCATAGATCTAAAAAACAAGCAGTAAAAAGTTAAGTACGT
>NZ_JAEQCB010000167.1:0-36907 GCF_020738785.1 Microcoleus sp. PH2017_05_CCC_O_A
AATTTAAGTGTTCGTCAACTGCTGGGATGAAATAGCAATCTAAGTCATAGTTTGCCATCAAAGCACGCAAAGTAGCAATTTTTTCAACGGAGGCATTCTCAAGAATGCGTTCAGATTTAAAGTTAGTTGCAACCATTTTTTAATATCCTATGTTACTGGTTTAAAATTGTCTTCAAACCTTTGACAAGCCTGCTAATTCCTGCGGCTGCTGTTGCAATTTCTAGGGCACCGTAAGCAACGCGCAAATAGCAGCCGCTATCCATACCGAAGGTTGTGCCGGGAAGCACTGCTACTTGATGTTCGCGAATTAATCGCTCTACTAATTCCATTGTATCGAGTTCGGTGTCAACTTTCAAGAAAAAGTAGAAAGCCCCGGCGGCTGGGGAAATTGTACACAGATTTTGGATGGTATTGAGTTCGTCTAATACGAGTTGGCGCACAAATGCGATCGCCCTTACATAATTATCGCAGTAACCTCTACCAACTTGCAAGGCTCCCAGGGCTGCATACTGGGAAATTACCGGCGGACAAATTAAGATGGTATCTTGAATTTTCCTCACCGAAACCAGCAAATGCTGTGGAATTACCATATACCCGATGCGCCAACTCGCAAAACCGTAGGCTTTGGAAAGGCTAAACAGGGAAATTGTATGTTCGCTGCTGTTGGAAAAACTTGCGGGCGAACAGTGTTTCACGCCGTCATAGGTAAAATATTCGTAGGCTTCATCACTGATGTGATAAATATTGTGTTGGCGGCAAATCTCGTTCACTTCCCGGAGAGATTCGGCAGAATAAACCGCGCCTGTTGGGTTGTTAGGTGAAATGGTGACAATTGCTCGCGTTTTTTCGGTGATTGCTTTTTTAATCGCAACAATATTGAGTTGATAGTTGGCGTCAGTTTCTACTATCACGGGACGGCAATTTGCCATGACAGCAGCCATTTCGTGGTTGAAATAATAAGGTGATTGAATGATAACTTCGTCTCCCGCCGAGGTGATGGCGAGAATGGCATTGGTAAATCCCATATTGCTGCCGGCGGTAACGACTATGCAGTTTTGGGTGTTAATTTCTATGCCGTTATCTGTTTTGAGTTTGGCCGCGATGGCATCTTGTAATTCTGGGATTCCTTCGACTGCTTTGTATTTATGATTGTCGGGATTTGCGAAGAAGTCGGGGATTTTTTCAAATGATTCTTGGGGCGGATTGTAGTAAACTATGCCTTGTCCTAAGGATATCGTTCCCGGATTTTGCCGGATTAGTTCGCCTACTACTGGGATGATTGGCGATTGTACTGATTGCATTCGAGTTGGGTAATTTTTCATTTAATTTAAGTCTGTTTTTAGGATTAATTTTGTTTGTATACGGCGGTTGAAACCGCGTCTACACAAGGGAAGTCCGCCTCCGCGGACTGAAGAAAACAACTGAAGAAAAAAAACATAATTTTAACGGGCAAATCTTCAACCCGCGGAGGCGGGTTTTGCTTGTGTAGACGCGGTTTCCAACCGCCCGGTCTTTTAAACTCTTTCTATTTCTATTCTAGAACCTTGGGGCGACTTAAATACTTTAACTTGTGCGGGCAATCTTTCACCCAATCCTCTAACGTGAGTAATCACTCCAATTAGCCTTTCTCGCTGCCGCAACGATTCTAAAATTTGAGTGACGCTTTCGAGGGTTTCTGCATCTAAAGTGCCGAATCCTTCATCCAGAAATAAGCTGCCCAGTTGAGCTCCTTGAGATAGTTTTTCTGATAAAGCTAAAGCCATTGATAGGGAAGTGGCAAATGTTTCGCCACCGGAAAGGGTTCGCACTCGTCTAGCTTCGCCGCCATTCCAATTATCTGTTACCCAGTATTCGCCGTCTTGGTTTTTTAACTTGTACCGATTTTCGGTTAATTCTTGCAAAATCAAGGTGGCGCTGCCGACTAATTCTGCTTCTAAATGTTCTAAGATGTAGGATTGAAATTCGTTGGATTTCAGATTCTGCGCTAAGGTGTGATAGGTTTGCTCTTGTTCTGTGAAATTTGTAATTTGCTGGGACAGTCTTTCGGCTTGTTCGAGGGTTTGGGCTGCTACTTGAATCCACGCTAAAAGTTCGGCGCGGTTGTTGTTGGCTTGTTTGAATTTTTCTTGGGCGGCGTGTTTTGCCGATCGCACTTGTGCTAATATATCTTCATCGGTAGTCCTGCCTGCGATCGCCTCGCTTAAATCCTTCGCCCGCGTCTCCAACTGAATTTTTGACTCGCGTACACACCGAATCGCATTTTCCCACTGCGATTGTTCGCTAACGGGCGCCACCGCTGCTAGAAACGTCTCTTCTGTGAAATCAGCCGCTGTTAATTTTGCTAACCAATCCTGGTTTAACTGCTGTTTGCTAGCTTGGGCTTGTGCGAAAACCTCCCCCGCTTGTTGCTCTCTCTCGGCTGCTTGAATAGCAGTATTTTGAGCGGTTTGATACGATTTTTCGGCAGTTGTCAGCAGATTTGCCAACTCTTGCTTGTCTTCTGCTAAAGCTTTTGCTAAATTAGCATAGGGTTGATATTCCGTAATTTGATAAAGCGCATTCACACAACTTTGCAACTGCTGCTTCCGACGGTCTGATTCGGCGATCGCATCTTGATATTCTTGCTGTTTAGCTGCTTGAGTCGTCGCTGCAAAATTAAATCTTTGTTCGTAATTATTATATTCAAAGGATGCGAGTTGGAATTGCTGCTCGGTTTCGCGGTATTGGCGATCGCTATCTGCAAGTATAACCAACTCCTGCTGCAACTGCAAGACTTCCCACTGCGGATTTTCCAGAACTTGAGTGATTTGCTGCTGCAACTGAGCAACTCTCTTCTCTGTCAATTCCAATGCTAGAGCAATTTCTGACTGTTTTTGCTCGCAGGCAAAAACTGCGCTTTTCCCCTCAGCCACCGCCATTTGAGCAGTTGGCAAAACCTGATTTGCAGCCGCCACTTTCCGGCGCAAACCAGCAACATCGACAATCTTAGAAATCGGCAAAGCAGGGAGCAAATCGCTCTCAGGATGCACCCCCCCGCACACCGGGCAAGTATCGCCAGCATTCAGCGACATCCTGACAGCAGCAACACTCTCTAAACGCGCCGCTTCCGCATTAGCAGTTTCCACCGCTTCTAACTCGGCACTGCACTCTTTTAGCCTGATTTCTGCTGCTGCTAAATTAGTCGCAACCTGCACGTAATTCTGTTCGGCGCTGGCTTTTTCGGCGACAGATTTATTCAACTGTTCGCGCTGAGTTTTTACCTGTTTGGCAATTAGTTGAAGTTCCATCAATAAAGGTGCAACTTCCTGCAATTTTTCAAAACGCTTTCCTCCGGGCGAATACTTTTCGAGCATTGCCGCTACTTGAGTAACCCGAAAACCAGCCGCCTGAATTTTAGTATTAGCAGCTTGCAGTTCTTTATCTGCTACTTGAAGAAACCGCAGTTTTTCCTGTTGATTTTTCTGGGCGAGGGCAACTTCTTTGTCTAATTGAGTGCGCTGTTCTTCATATACTTTTGCAGCAGCCAGAGCATCTTCGCGAGCCTTAATTTGTGGTGCTAATACCTCAGATTTGGCTTTGGCTGCTTCAAATTGCTGCTGCTCTGTTGCTAGCTCCGAGCGAGCTTTAGTTAACCGCTCCCGCGCTGATAAAGCAGCACTTTCGGCAGTTTCATACTGACTGCGAGCCGATCGCAATAAAGCCCAATCTCCCTGTAAATGGTTCGCAGCTTGCGCTCTTTCTAAACGCTGTGCTAAAATTGTAATCTCGGCGGAACTAGCATTTAATTGCGCTAATTCTTGTTGCAACTCTTGCCAGCGAGTGATTTGGGAAAATAGCTGTTCTTCTTCATCCACAGCCTTCTGAGCTTCCATAACAGCGCGCTCGAACTGAGGTAATTGCTGCTCTAAAATCCAAAGTTGCGATCGTTTTAGCTCCACCTCATTCGCCGCCGGAGCGCTCAACTCAGCCAACTGTCTTTCCACCATTTCCCGTTCCTGTTTCAGCAACTTCGCGAGTTCGTTTGCTTCCTTCCGCATCTGCTCAAAAATCTCAAATCCCGCTAGCTGCCGCAAAATTTCCCGGCGTTTAGAAGTATCTCCTTTAATAAACTCATCAAACTTGCCTTGAGGCAGAATAATGGCTCTTGTAAAAGTATCAAAATCCATCCCCAAAATCTGTTCAATCGTATTTTGAACAGCAACAATACTCGTCCCCAAAGTTTCCCAATTGCCATCTTGCCAACATTCCAAAATCACCTTATTCTCGGGAGATTTCGGACGAAAACGCCATCTCCGCGTCACCCGATACTGTGCCAAACCCACAGCAAAACGCAACTGCACCTTTAAATTTTCGCTTCCTTGACTTACCAAATCAGCTACTTGTTTGCCACTGCGATTTGTCGTACCAAAAAGCGCGTAAGTCATGGCATCTAGCAGTGAAGATTTGCCCGCACCAGTAGCACCAGTAATTGCAAACAAATCGAGTTGAGAAAAATCTAAGCGCTGTTCCCGGCGGAAGCTGGTAAATCCTTCGAGCAAAAGTTCTAGTGGACGCATACTGATTTTAGATTTGAGATTTTGGATTTTAGATTTCGGGATTTTTACAATTACGTTGTTCGGAGTTTTAGGGTACTTATCAAGGAGAGCATCTCACTTTTGCAAAAAAACAATTTCTTTACAGTGCTGTCCCCGCTCGAGAGTGTTGGATAGATTGCGAGCGGGGACAGCACTATAAAATTAAAACTGAGATGCTCCCCTTATCAAGTTTGTTCGCGAGCTCGCGAGCAATGGCAAAGAATTACCAATTACCCATCACCAATTACCAATTACCTATTTAACTATTAACTGTTTCCTTAAACTTCTTGTACAAATTCTCAAATCCCTCCAATACAGCGGGTTGTGGTGTCGTTCCCAAGCGGTTTTGATAATAGTTGCAGAACTCTGCTGCTGGATCGAAGTTGTTGGGATCGATATTAGTGCTCTCTGTTGGTTCTAGCGGTGCATCCCGATAGCGCGGTTCAATTAACAGCGCTTGAGAACAGATTTGCCGCACGCGATCGGCTAATCCGATTTGCGGGCTATCCAATTCGACAATTACCTTCAAAAAACCAGGATGATATTGATGAGCTTCTAAAATTTGATCGAGATTGTCATTATCACATTGAAGCACTTTTAACGGTTTGTGGCAAGCCACCGGTCTAAATTCTACTTTGGCTTGACTTCCCGGCTCAACTTCGATCAAGCAAAATCCTTTTTCCTGTTCGGCTTCTCCAAAATCTAACTGAATCAAAGAACCGGAATAATAAGCGGGAGAATTCTTAGCAATGCGCTGGTGAATGTGGATGTGTCCGAGGGCTACATACTGAGCTTCTGGCGGCAGAGTTTGCGACGGGTGCAGGTATTTTTCCCGCGTGTAATAAGCGACTTCGGATTTAGTCAAGCGAGCACCGTCAATGCTCATGTGTCCCATCAGCATATTCACAGTATTGTCTCGAAAATCTGTGGTTAAATTTTGCAGTAAATCTGCTACAATCTCGCGGTAATCTTGACGGCGGTTGGCGTCGCCAGAGTGCCACAGAGAATTGGCATCTAAGAGTCTTTGTTCGGAAGCAAAAGGCATCGCTCCTACGCATAGTTTACCATTTTTGGTATTCAGAGTAATGCTGCCACCGTCTGCCGATCGCCTGGGTTTACCTAAAGCGCGAACGCCGGCAAGGGATAGCAGTTGCGCGATGCTGTCGATGCGGGATGCTGAATCGTGATTGCCGGCGATCGCAATTGCGGGAATTTCGGCAGCTTGGAGTTCGCAGAAAAATTGATAGGCAATGCGCTCAGCATAGGCTGGAGGGTTGGGAACGTCGAAAATGTCACCGGCGACCAACACGGCATCAACATCGAGCTCCTTGGCTTGTTTCAATATTTGTTCTAGGGCGATCGCAATTTCAGAAGTGCGATCGATCCCTCGAAAACGTCGTCCCAAATGCCAGTCAGCAGTATGAATTATTCGCATATTACAAGGAGTCTTTTATTTATTTTAATACTTATGGGTTTCTAACAATCGTTTAGGTGTCGCTTTCTTTTTCTTGTTCTAGAATACCTCGATCGATCTCTTCAATGTGTGCCTCAGCATAAGCAAAAGCATTTACCAAATCGGCAGCACTCAGATCCGGATGACCTTCTAAAATATGAGCATCGCTAGCACCTTGACGGCGATAACTTATTAACAGCCAAACAGGAATCCGCGTTTGTCTGATACAAGCTTCGCCGCCCATTACGCCGGGAGTCTTTTGAATTTCCGACCAAAAGTTACTTAAACTTTGGGCTAAAAATTGTATAGCTTGAGTTTTTTCCTCTGGACTTAGCGCCAGGAGTTGCGGTTGTAATTCTTTTAGTGTCATGTTCGTTATTCGTACTAAGTGGTAAAAAATATATGTTTGGTGATCGTCAAACTATTCTAGCACTTGCCACCCAGATTTATTGAGCCTATTTAAGTGCCAATTGTATAGTACGCATTGCCAGCCAAGAATAGATAATAATGTAACTCATAACTTCATTCAACAAATATAAAAACGTGCCACTTTTCAATCATCCTCATTTTCTTGAATTGCTGTTTCAATCTCGTCAGGATATGCCTCAGCATATGCCCAAGCATTTGCCAAGTCAGTGGCACGCAGAGTCGGATAATCTTCTAACAGTTCAGATTCAGAAATACCTAAACGGCGAGCATTCACCAACACCCAAACAGGAATGCGCGTTTGTCTGATGCAAGCATCGCCACCGCACACGCCGGGAGTCTTTTGAATTCCAGACCAAAAGTTGGTTAAACTTTGGGCTAAAAATAGTATAGCTTGAGTCTTTTCTTCAGGAGTTAACGCCAAAAGTTGCGGTTGCAATTCTTTCAGTGTCATGTTCGCAGTTATTGAGTTCATAAATATTAACTTGTTTTGCCCTACAGGTCTTCTAGGACTGGCTAAATCTAACAGAGGTAGGGACACGGCAGTGCCGTGTCCCTACGGCTTGTGTTGCAATACACCTAATTCTAGCGCTAAATCAAAACTTCTATTCCACAGGCTTCACATCGTGAAACCGAGTATAATCAACCACCCGCCCGCCATCCGGAGTTCTCGAAATAATATCTACAAACCGCATATTCCACACAATTTCTGACGCTACAAAAGAATGTCGCGCGTGTATAGTTTGCGAAACTGTCTCGTCAATTCCCGTTAGCGTAATTACAATTTCGGCGTGCTGCTCGATCAAATCTTTGGCGGTAAGTTGGTACAAAGGACTGTTCTCATCAATTGTGTGCATTACCGTCCAAGTTAAGGCAAAAATAGGAGATTGACTCCGCATTAATTGCAAATCGTAAAAACGCCGCATATATTCTCCTTCCGATGTTACTTCGTCGCGGATTAAAGTAGCTCGCTGCTGTGCTTCTAAAATTTGGTTGAAGCGCTGATTTCCTGCGCGGTACATCAGAGTCGGAACGCCGTTGAAAGGAGCGATTATAGCTACGCGGCTGAAGATAACTCTAGCGGTTGCTCGAGAAAATCTTGAAAAAGCCAGTCCCGTCACCATTGCGACTCCCCACAAACCAAAAAACGCTTCGATCGCAACTATAGTATTAGCGTACTCGGTGCGCGGATACATGGCACCGTAGCCGATTGTCGCCATTGTTTGCACGCTGAAATAAAAAGCATCTTTGAATGAACCAGGCCGTGCATTAGCAATGCAATCTCCTCCCGCTAAGTAAGCTAAGGCAAATAAAGAATTTGTGAGTACATACGACAGACAAATCAGCATGAAAAATTGTGGCCAAGAAAGAGTTAGCAGCCTGTGATATAGATCGGCAAAATGCAGGCGAGGTACTCCCAATTTGACAACACCCAAGGTGAATTGTCCTTTGCGATTGACTAAACGAGCCTGTGGCGGGCGGTTGCGGTGAATTTTCATTGCGATTTGTAACTGTGGCTGTGTCAAATTGTAACTATTGCTTGGAACGGGAAAACTTATCCTTTAGACTGATGTCTAATTCCAAAAATTACGATAAAAGCGGAGTTTTAGAAATGCTTGAGCTTAACTGGCATGACAATCTGGTGATCGTTTCTTTTGTCGCTGCTATTGCGGGTCTAGTCGTGCTGAGCGATAATGCCTCCTCTGACGGGGCTGACGATTCCCTAGGGGATAGCTTCGCCGCGCGTACTTTGAGCGAAGAAATCCTGATCAAGATGAGCTTTACTTACTGGATAGTTTACTGCATATCTGTTTTCGGGCTGAAACTTCACTTGCCAGAGGATAGCTGGTTGTTGCTGAGTTTGAAGCTGACTACTGTTCTTTCTTATTTGTTGACTGCTTCTAGCATCCTCAGCCTGCCGCTGCAACGCATGGCTGTCAGACAAGTTGAAGAGTGAAAAGAACAGGTTTGTAGTCAGGACTTCAGTCCTTCCGGTTGGAGTGAAGAAGGACTAAAGTCCTCACTACAAACTTAATTAATAGTTTTGAATTTTCTATTGTGAGACTGCTTGGTGAGTCGGCGCAGCCCGATTAGGAATAAAAGCTCGATCGAGCTTTTGACTGGTGCCGGAGTCCGGCAGGGGTTTAAACCCCTGCCTCAAAGCTAAAGTCGGTTAAAACCGACTCTCATATCAAATGCGGTGAGTTCGTCCCCATCGCGATCGCACAATCACGATTTAAAGCCCTTAGAGCTTTTCTTTTTGTCCTGCGGCTTGGACTTTGACTTGTGAACTTCGCCTAAAGCTTCCTGAAACAAGTTGTGCAGGTGCAGGGGAACGCTAGCGATTTCCGGGAGTTCGGGTTCTAAGGGTTTTTTATACTCTTGCAGTAGGGAATCTAAATCGGTCTCGATCTGAAAGTCTGTGCGCTGCAATACTGTTTGCAAGATTTGTGATAATTTCGCTGGATTAACTTTAGCTAACCGCCACCAAATCCAGGCATTAATTGCCGGATCTTCTAGATAGCTGCGAACCATTTTCTCGTAACCGGGAATGGTGGAAAAGTCCTCGGCTGCGAGCATTTCGGTAAACTGGCTGTAGTTAGACAAAAAGGTTTGTCCCCAGCGGGAATGAGAAAGCGCTGTCACCTTTTCGGCTTTTTTGAAGCGATCGGGCAATTCGACTTTCGGCGTTACCATTTTTGAACTCGCATTGCTGTCGATCGCCACCTCAACTGCTTTAGTATCGGCGCCTGCTGCTGCGATCGCGACTGCTTTGATTTCTTCGGGATCGATTCCGGCATCTTCAACGATATCCGCGAGAGATTTACTTTGATCGATGCCGATATCAGCGAGGCGTTTTTTAGTCATTACCTCCTGAAATTCGCCCAACTGTTTGTTGAGGTGATATCCCGATAGCGTCACTTCGTCGCCGCCAAAAAATTCGGTAAAATCGTCGTGATACTGTTCTACCGACTTCCAAGCTTGCTCTAACAGTTCTGGGGCGTCGCTGTACAGGTTATTTTTGTAATTTTGCTTGAAATTGCCGATCGCCACCGCCAACTTCGGCTTGCCCAATTTCCCCATGGGAATCGGAGGCCCTGAGAGTATCCACGCCTCATCGGTGAGAGGCGCAATCCGAGCCCGCAAGATTTCTCCTAACTTAAAGCGAGACATTTCTGGGAGGAAATTAGCGCTGTTGGGCTTGACATTGTAGTGCTTCGCCGTCAGCCAGTTTGTCACCTCGAAGCTGTCAGGGGAAATTTGAGTAATTTCAAACAAGCCGGTGAAGCTTTTTTGACCCCAACTTTTTAGCAAACTGATCTCGCCCTCGGTTAAATCGGGCTGACTTTCGACAAAAAGGTCGATCGGCGTTTTGTTTCCGACTTTACCTTCGACTGTAAAACTGTCAATTACCTGATTTTGTTGAGCAATATCGTAGCGCTCGCCCGTCGAGCGAATTGCGGCAAAAGCTTCTAAAGCTACCGCCAACTCTCCCTCAGCATCCAGCACAAAGTCAATTAAATTTTGCTTGAGTGTCCAAGCTCTTTCCAACATTGCATCCACAAGTTATACCGATTTTGAATGAAAGGATTTAGATTCTTAACAATTATCGGACTTGAAGCAACCGACGCTTTACGCTCCGGCTGGGATAGAATGGCGCAGATTGCGAAGAATGACCGAAATATGCGATCGATGCCTGAGTCCTGAATTAGTTTAATTTTAAGCCTAATATTCAAAAAATAATGTCCATCTCAAACTCCGTTGTTAATAAGTTTTTTTGCACCCCCAGCCGGAGGGTGCATCTCACTTTTGTTTGAAGAGGGCGAAGCATGACCGCATATAAGTTATTAGTTATATCTCATATTCACTGCGGTCATGCTTCGCCCCTACAGATATATTTTCTTGCACAAGCCGCTGCACCCCCAGCCGGACAACCAACCGCGCACAAATCTTGCTTTCTGAAAAAAGCGATTTCAACGCAGCCGAAAAATACCCCTCCCGATGTAGAGAGGGGCTAAAAATCCCCAATAACTTTGCTAAACTCGCCTTGAAAATAGTGTCATATGATGTCCGCTCGATTACCATAAAAAAACAGTTCGTAGTGCGGACTTCAGTCCGCAATCCGGCTGCGGACTTAAGTCCGCACGTGCGTTCCTTACCCAAACACTTCGCTGCATTCAGCAGCGCTGGTACAAAACTCCCGCACGATCGAGTTTATGTGCATCCTAGACTGAAAAATACCAGCAAAATGCTTTGACCAAGAATTTCTTGATAGTACCCGCCACGTGATTTATCCGTGGAATCAATCCCAAATCTAAAATCGAAAATCCTCTCTTCCCCCGAATTTATCCGTGGGGTCGCCTCTAAAATCTATTGACTCAATGTTTGTCCAAGAGCTTTTAAAACCCGCTTCATATCAACGTCTCCTCGTATTTTGTCGCAAAAATTGTCGTGTTTGTTTTCCCGATCGGGCGATCGCGCATCTAGTACCTTGGTTAAAGCGCCATCTTTGTCGCAGCTACCAAAGAGCGATCGAGCGAACAGAGATATTTATCGTGATGTGCAACATACTAAGCTCCTGCTTGTTACCATTACTTCTACCAAAAGATAGATTAGTTAAACAAGCGGAACTCATCTTTTATGAGGTTGTCTGAGGGGCGATCCCCATTCCTACAAAAAACCCATCTAGCGGTTTTCCTATCAATTTCAAACCCTTACTCTTCTCTTCTGGGTCTTTCTATAGCAATCCTAATTGATTTGCTAGTCCTAGAAATCCTGAAATCCTTGTTCAACAAGGAGTCTCGCAAGACAAAAAGGTTTTTATCTTGTGCCAATCCGATCTGATTGCTATAGGTGGAACAGGCGTCTCGCCTGTCCTTCTTAGGTTCATCAAAAAAAGCCCCTTGACCAAACATCTAAACTTCCTATAAAAACCCGATCGAACTACAAGAAAACCTGCTCTATGTTGAGGTTTCGGTTCTGCATAGCTGCTTCAAACAGCTCAGTAGAAAGAGCCTGTTCTACCGACCAAACCCCCGGTTTTGTCAGTTTGCCCTCTAACATCAATTGAGCAATGCTGCCAGTACCGATGCCCGTTGCTGTGGCAGCATTCGGGTGTACCGCTGTCGATCGCACTTTTGCGGGTTGACCGTTTTTGATGCCGCTCACTTGCGATCGCACAGCCACGCCCACACCGCTAAAATTATTGGTAACAGCAGTCATCCCGTAGCTGACATAAGACAAAAACTCAATGACTGAATTATTTTTCAGCCAGCTATCCGGCCAGTATTTAGCAACAAACCAGGTAAGGTGATTGTAAAGGTCGGGAGAAGTGCCAAATTTAGTAATAACTGTTTTGACTGGGAAAGTTTCGGGCAAAGTAATTGCTTCCGGCATATCGAACCAGTAAACGCCTGTTTTGCCGTAGGGTGCTGGAAATTCTATCGTTTCGCGATCGGTGTAGGGTTTGATTTGCTGTAGTTTGCCATCAACCAAAACATCAAAAGGAGTTTGCAAACCCAAAAAAGTAGTACGCATGACGGTAACGCCAGCACCCCCAGAACCGCCGACAACATAACTCAAATGAATGTGTTCTGCGGTATCTAATTGCTCCACATCTCGGCGCACCATGCTGTTAGAAACCCCCGGAAAAATGCCCGTATTGATAATCGCTGTCACCCCGGCATTTTTAGCAAGTTCCCGGCAGTCTAAAGCTCTCCGAGTAAAACTGCGACTGTCGCTGACATCGGTATAATTAACACCTGCTTCGATGCAAGTTTTCAGCACGCCCGCATCTCGGTAGTGAAAAGGCCCGGCACAGTGCACGACGAGGTTAGAGGATGAAACCGCTTGGCGCAGAGCAGCACTGTCTGCTAAATCTAAAGCTAAATAGCGCGATCGATCCGACGGCAACTCTGCTGGAAGAGAGCCATTGGGATCGCGTCCGGTAATAGTAACTTCTGCGTCGGTGTGGGTAACAAGGTCTTGAGCAACGCTGTTGCCAATTCGTCCCCGACCGCCGACAATCAAAACTCGGTTTGTCATCGCTCAAAAAAGGGTAACGCTAATATAAGCTTCTCATTATTTGAGGCAGAATTTCCATCTACAAAAAGGAGGATTTATCTATTTTAGTTTTTCTGACTCATCAAAATTATTAGCTTTTTGTCAATTTCCTAATTTGAGAGTTCAGCTCTCGCAGTAATTCCAATTTCCTAAACTCATTCTCAATTGTTGAGACAATCTGAATAGCCTGAGAAAGCAGTTCCGCAGCTTGTGAGACTTGTCCGGTGCGAGACAAATTAGTAGCAATCACTTCTAAACTCGTAATTTTTAGATAAACATTCTCTAGAGAATGAGCTACTTCAACAGCTTCGGCAAACACTTCAGATGCTTTTTCCTGTTGTGCAGATTCCGCATAACTCAAGGCAACGTTTGCCAACGCCTGAGCTTTTTCATGCTTATCGTTAATTGTTCGGGCAATTGTGAATGCTTGGTCAAGCTGCCCCGCTTCAGCTACAGCGATGACATTCCTACCCAACCTGATTGATTGTAGATAATTCATATCATGTATTGTTTGAGCAAGCTGAACGGCTCGATCGTACTGCTTGGATGCAATCGCGCTTTCAACTTGCCAGCTCAACGCATAGGATGAAAGAGAGTCATCTGTTACCATTTCAGCAATTCTTATAGCTTGCTCGAATTTTCCGGCATCAGCATAATCGCAAGCACTCCAACCTAACATACAATTTCTGTAAGATTCATTTTCTATTGTTTGAATAATCTTTAACACCCGCTCTCGTTCTTCCGCCTTAGCAACAAAGTCAAAAATACATTCTAAAAAAATATCACATACTGAACTATCATTAATTTCATATATAGTCTGAATAACTTGAAAAGCTCGATCAAATTGTCCGATCTCAGCGCAACGATATGCAATTACTGATAATGCCTCGGTTTTGTTGAAATTATCATCTAGGCTGCCAGCAAATTGTATAGCTTGCTCAAATTTTTCTGCTTTAATGTAGCCGTCGGTGATGGCATTGAATGCTTCATATCGATCGTCATTATCTTCCGAGTATTCGATAGTTTCTGTAAGTTGCGTGGCCAGGTCAAATTCCCCAGATTCAGCATAATTTTTTATGATTTTAATCAGAGGAAAGGTTTTCCAATTATCGATTGTTGCCACAATTTTCAGCGCTTCATCAGATTGTCCTGCTTCGGCATATGCACTAGCTATCCCAGCCAGAGCTAATTCTTTCTGTTCGTTATCTATTATTATTTCAGCAATCTGGATTGCTTGCTTAAATTTCCCCGATCGAGCATATTTTTGGGCAAGCCGATTTAACACCAAGGCTTTGTCACAGTCATTTTCTACCAGTTGGGCAATCTCAAAAGCTGTATCTAGCTGTCCTAAATTTTCCTGGACATAGTAGGAAAGATGAGTTAACATCCAAGCTGGCTCTCGATCGTTTTTTATGACCCCAGCAATTCGGACAATCTGAGTCAATATTTCAGCAGCTTTGCTTGCTTGTTTGGCCTGACTGTAGCTGCAAGAAATATCGATCGAAGCCAGAGCTTTATAATAGTTAATTTCTATTGTTTGGGCAATACTGAGAGCTAAGTCAGCTTGTCCCGATGCTGCAACTTGAGACGCGATCGCACTTAACGCACAAGCTTGAAAATCCTCATCTTCTATGCCTCGTGCCACCCGAACAGCAGAACCGTAGTTTTCTACTTGAGCATAGCTGCGGATGAACGCATTTAACACTTGCTGTCTTACAGAAACTGAGCATTGAGGCAAAGCTTTAGGACTGTTATTCGGGAATGTTTGGGCTATCTGAAAAGCTCTCGCAAAATTTTCTTCGGCTTGCTCGATTTGTTCCAATTTGAGATGACTGTCGCCGATTTCAACCAACTCCAGAGCCTGAGAACGATCTTTTAAAAGTTGGGATGACATTACCTGCACTTCCTCTAGATTTGCTAACTACACAAAGTCATAAACTGGGACTTCCAGCGTGCGACTTGGCTGTTTTCCTTTCCAGATGATTTGCTGTAGTCGCTCTACAGTTTCTGGTGAGAAAAAACGCTCTCCTGTTTCTACACACAATCGGGCTGGCACATTTTCAATAATGATAAAATTTCCATCCATTTCAAGAGTATAGTTAACTCTTTGTTCAAGCTCGGGCGACATAACAGCTTACTGATTTTATTTTGATCTAAATTTTATCTAAAACTTAGTATTTAATTATACATAAAATTACCCTATTTTTCAACTAAGCTTACCAAAAGCAGTAAATCAATAAGGGCGGGGAATGCCCGCCCTCTTAGCTTCTAATTATTAATCCGAAACACCGACTTAGCCGTCGATTTCAGAGAATTAGCCGCATCGCTCAAGGTTTGCGCGATCGGCTGCTGCGAGTGCATGAACACGCGAGCAGTATTGCGTCCCTTTTGTAATTCGCCAACTCGGGTAACGGACGGAAAAATATCATCTGATCCAGCGTCATGTCAACGTGGTAATAATTCCCCTTCAGCGCCCCCAAACGCTCTCCCAATTCCGCCGGACTTTCCACGCGGCGGCCGATAATTGAGTTCTTGATATTGGGTGCGTATTCTGCTAATTTGTCAATGCAGCGATCGGCAACTTTGTTTTTCAGCTCGTCCGTCCAACCCGTACCGTGCTGGCCGGTTCCTTCAGCATTTTCGATTTGGTAAGGAGCAAAAAATTCAATCCAAGCCGTATGGTGTCCGGGGGGAGCCATTGACGGGTCTCGTACCGTCGGAAACACGACATACATCGACGGATCGGAATCGGGGATTTTGCCGATCGCAGGCTGAGTATGAGCAATTTCCACGTGTTTCACCGAATCAGCAATCAACACAGAACCCATTAAATATTCGTCTTTATGGTTCCAGCGATCGAACTTCGGTACTTCATTGAGAGCTAAATCTATTTTCAGAATTGTCTCATTGTTATTGACAATTTTGCGCTCCAATCTTTCCCGCAAATTCGGATCGGCACTGTCAACATCGCTATCATCCATCAAGTGCAGAAACAAACGCTTCGCATCAATATTAGAAATGACGCCTTTAGTAGCTCGATATTCTGTGCCGCCTGCAACTCTAACACCGACAGCGCGGCCATTATCAACTAATATTTTCTCGACGTGCTGGTCAGTAAGTATAACACCCGCATAGCTTTTCACTAAATTGACCAGCGCTTGCACCAATGCACCCGTTCCTCCGCGCGGCCTCGCCATGCCGGGATTGTGGCGCATTGCCATCATAATTGCGCCTACAGCAATGGTTTTTTGTGAAGGAGGCGCGCCCAACTCTGCGGCCAGTCTTGCCAAAGGTGCTTTCAAAAATTCCTCATCAAACCACTCGTTGAGAATGTCCTCAGCGCTGGTAATCATCGTGCGAATAAAGTCCAGCGTTTTGTCTGGGGAACCGATGACTGAAAATAAGTCTTTGAGTTTGGCAATATCGTAGTTGCCGGCAATATCTATGATGGATTTTGGCGGCGCGTTAAACATCGGAATCATCGCGCTTAAAGCGCGCTGCCAAAAATCTGTATATTCGGCATATTTTTTCGCATCGCGTTCGTTGTAGCGGGCAATTTCTGCACAAGTTTTTTCTACGGAACCGTGCGCCAAGAAATATTTGCCGTCTGGATGCGGACAAAACGCCACTGGATCGCAGTAAAGATATTCTAATCCGTATTTTTCCAGTTCTAACTCTTCTACAACTGGCCCTAAATGGATAAATTCGTGGTCGATCGCGCACAAGTTGAATTTAAAATCTGGTAATTCGGGAATCGCAGCTTCGGTAGTCGCGGCGCCACCGGGAACGGAACGTTTTTCTAACAAAAGAACGGTATATCCGGCTTTGAGGAGATAAGACGCACAGACAAGCCCGTTGTGACCTGCTCCTATGATAATCACGTCATACGTTTGCATAGATGAAGCTTTGGGATAGGATGTTTTTCTCATTTTACAAATGTTAACAACTTTGCGGGCTCTATCAATAGAAATAGATTCATCTTAAGAGATTAGTTTGAGCATCTTACAAAAGATGGAGTTCTTACCTAGTGCTGCTGTGCGATCGCCTTTATTTATTCTTGAATTTACCATAAAGAATTGGTTTAAAGCCCCAATCCCGATCGGGATAAATTAAAATCAGACTATTCATTACTCCAATCCTCTTCCTTCCAGGTAGAGGTAGCTGTCAACTGTCAACTGTCAACTGTCAACTGAACGAACGAGCGATCGCCACGCCAATTTGCCCAGCATCATATCACAGAAATTTTCATTTATCGGTATTATATAAAAAATTAACAATCCGTAGGATTTCCCAGATAAACTATTGTTTTGTAAACCAATGAAACAAAGCCACGATCGCCACAGTAAGCTTGATAAAGTTCGGTTAAATCCGAGATAAGTTTCTGCAATGGAGGCCCGGAGTTCGGCATATAAGATGAGCTTTGTGCCCGCCCGATTAACCCTGCTAAATCTAAATCTTGTCTGTTAGCAAATTCGATCGATCGCACATCAGTAAAATCTGCACTCGCAAGCAAAGGTTCGATCGAGCGATCGTGCTTTTGGGCAGGATAGCTCTTAGAAGCGCTCTTAACAATTTGAGTGTAGCCCTCTGTCAGCGCATCCGTGCGATCGCGCAAATTCCAAACAACAGCCAACCTTCCCGACGGCTTGAGAATTCGCCGAAATTCTGGTAAAGTTAAAACAGGATTGAACCAATGGAAAGACTGGAAACACGCGACTAAATCGAGCGATCGGTCAGGCAAATTAGTGGCTTCGGAAGTTCCGTCTCTAAACTCTACCAAAGTATGAGGTGCAGCCGCTTGTCTCATCTCGGCATTGGGTTCGATCGCTAATACTCGAACCTCTCTTTCTGCTAGCAAACGGGAAGAAATTCCTGTACCTGCACCGATATCGGCTGCGGTTAACTGTGAAAGTTCCCCAAGTCCTGCTAAAATCGCATCGATCGCAGCGGCTGGATAACTCGGGCGGTATTTGACATAATCCGTGGCGCGATCGGAAAATCGACCTAGCGGATTCATCTCGTATAACGGCGGTTTGGAGTTATCAGTCATTAGTTATTAGTTATGTATGAGTTATGAGTTATCAGTCATTAGTTATTAGCCATCAGTAATCATACCAAATCCGGGTTTAGAGCGCCGTTTATTTTCTTAGTCCGCGAAGGCGGACTTCGTTTTTGTAGAAGCGATTTTAATCGCCGAATCATAGTTCGATCGTAGCGCGGAACGGGCGATCGGCGAACAATATTAATACTCATCTACAAACTGCTCGTGAACCCACAGGAATTCGCGCCGTCTGTTCTGCACCCGAACTAAGCCACCAAAACCAGGATCTTTGGCTTTTAGCAGCGCGTGTAATTCTCGCAAAATCGAGCCTTTCGCCATGATTGCTGAGTCGCCCTGTTGCCAATCTGGGATGTCATTTTCGCCAGACAAATTAGTAGCTAAATCGCTACCTTTCAAGGTAGATTCGATGCTTTTTTGTCCTAAATCGAGTTCTTCTTCAATGCCTTTGTAGGTAGCTTCGTCTAGCATGAACTTGGTGGCAGAGGCTGCGACAGGTAAGACTAGACTCAGGGTTCCGGTCAAAATTTTGAGATAGGGGGCTGCTATGGTAAACCATTGGCGCGATACTTCCAATTCATAAACTCCTTTCTGCTTGTCGTGAGGATTTAAGGCGGGAAGCGGTTGACGAGAGTGTTCGCACCAGAGGGTTATTTGCAATTTTGTACTAATCCATTTTGGGCGATCGAAAAACTTGGGATCTACGGGCTTGAAACTGAACAGGCGCGGGCCATCTTTGGCTTCATCGGTGAGCATTTGCATCAGTGACGCAAATTGCTCATCGACTTTGCTGAGAATGATCCGCTGTTCCTGAGACAATGACTGATATCGTTCTTGATTTCGACTATCGGAAGTCGCTATATTTTCGTGGATGATGTTTAGCTTGTCAACAATTTTTTGGAACTGCTGAATGCCGATTTCTTGGGATGGAGGTGGAGCAATTGGTGCGTTATTCAGTAAAGAATCGATATTTTGCCATTCATCGCAGCCTGAAATGTGACATTGATGCTCATCCCGATTCTTCTTTTTGCTCTTAATTAGTTTTTCTACCTCAAATAGCCCGTTCCCAGGCAGATTTTTACCACAAGGCGCAATACAAGGAACCATCACATTACATAGCAATCCTTTCCAATAATTTTCGACTAGCCATTTAATCTCTGCCGTGAGATAAGACAAGAACCGTTCTGGATAAGCCGCCCGCACGGTGATTTTGACATCACTGTCAATATATTCCAGCAATGCCCGACCGTTGTAGTCATCGTCAAGCATCAAACCGCGTTGCCAATGGATACTTTGTTCGTAATTGCATCGCCCCAGTGAGTATTTGTGCAAGCGCACAATTAACTGGTAAAACAATCCTTCTGCGACTGCAAGTTGTCCTCGATCGTCCACAATGCGGCAGATTTGTATTTGTTGTCTGTCTCCGGCTTCCGGTTGCTGTCCCCAATTGGACAATTCCGGGCGTGTATCGGGTACGAGTTGAGCAATCAAGCTCGTATTGCTGGGTTTAGTTGGGTCGAGCACCACGCGGTAAGATAAATCGAAGCGTTCCATCAGCTTCAGAAAGATGGGATGTAGTTCTTTCGGATAGCCGTTCTCGCCTGGAAACGGGGGATTCCTCCATAATTCACCCAGATGCTCAAAGTCTACTAAACCGTTGCGGCGGCGGGTCGTTTCATCATCAAGTACGAAGCTAATTGCCTTGGCCAACCAGTCGGGTTTGAGGATGACAATATCCCGCAGTATTGGATCGTAGTGGTAATGGATGATATGCCCCAAGGTATGGGAAATACGAAGGAAAAGTTCTGCTTGTTCTTTATCGATTCCGTGCTGAGTGCAGATGGCAATAACTTCATCGTAGGGCAGATAGGCTTTGTCGTTTGTCTGCAAGATTTCCCGCACTCGCTGCCATTTGGCGGGAACCGAACGTCCCATTTCGGGAAGAGAGGCGGCGACATTAGCGATCGCACTTTTTAATTCTGCCACGCCGTTGCAGGAGTTCTGAGTGTCAGGTTTGCTGTCGATATGAAAGAAGCCAAGCACCGTATCGCAGCCGAATCGATCGCAAATTTCCTGTCTGTCAATGTCGGGTTGTCGCTGTCCGGGGCCGCCGTGGGTGGCGACTACTAGCACTTTGGCATCTGGTTCCCGATGCTTGATTAGGGTAATCCACTCTTTGACAAAGCCTTGCTGGGGGCCTTCCCGTGGCTTCCACACCACTAAATACACGGCTGGAGCACTGAAAAACAACTGGTGCGTTGGTCGATAAACGGGTTGGCCGCCAAAATCCCAACCATTGAGGGATATTTCTGTGTCGGTGTCGGGATGGGTGACAATGACTGGTTTAATTTCAATGCCGTGAGTGGTGGGACGACTTTCTAGCCATTCATCCTCGCGCAATGCTCCGAGGAGACAACTTTTGCCTACTTCGCCTTCACCGATCAAAATCAGTTTGGCTTCGTTCAGGGTGATTTGTGCTTCTGCTTTTGCCCGCAGGTATTGCAAAAGGGCTTTAGTGCCTTGTTCATAGGCGGCGGCGAGGTCAGAATTGAGAGGGTTGTTGTGGAGGTAGAGCAGTCGCAACTCGGTGAGGAAGACCATCGCTTCTGGTAGTTCCCTCAGTTGGTTACTGGAAAGGTAAAGCCCACGCAACTGGGTGAGGGAGGCGATCGCCTCTGGCAGTTTCGTCAGTTGGTTGTTGTGGAGGTAAAGCTGTTGTAATTCGGTGAGGGAGGCGATTGCCTCTGGCAGTTTTGTCAGTTGGTTGTTGTGAAGGTAAAGCTTTTCCAACTGAGTGAGGGAGGCGATCGCCTCTGGCAGTTTCGTCAGTTCCAGATCGCTAAGATTGAGTGTTTTTGCTCCCTCTCGCCGCGCTTTTCCAATGCGCTGATATGCTTTCCGATCGCCCTCAGTTCCTGACATTGCCAATTCCTTATTTTGATTTTTGTATATAAGTTCGATCATCGCCTTTTGAGATGAAAGGGCGATCTTGAGACATGATTTGATTTTGAATATTCCTTAATCTCACTACAAAATAACACGAATATTTTGGCGATTCGTGAGGTTTGAGTAAGGTTTTTGAATCTCGACGCGCCTAGTCCAAGAAACCGGGTTTCTACGGTAATTTACGCCTCCTCATGAGATTTTACGCAGAAACCCGGTTTCTGAGTCCCACGCGCTGAGTCCGAGAAACCGGGTTTCTACGAGAATTTACGCCTCCTCATGAGATGATCTGAAGAAACCCGGTTTCTGAATCTCGACGCGCCTAGTCCAAGAAACCGGGTTTCTACGACAATTTACGCCTCTTCACGAGATTTTCGCGAGAAACCCGGTTTCTGAGTCCCACGCGCTGAGTCCGAGAAACCGGGTTTCTACGAGAATTTTCGTATCTTCACGAGATTTTTCATAGAAACCCGGTTTCTGAGTTCCCGCGCTGAGCCCAAGAAACCGGGTTTCTGTGAGAATTTACGCCTCTTCACCAGATTTTCGCGAGAAACCCGGTTTCTGAGTTCCACGCGCTTAGTCCAAGAAACCGGGTTTCTGCGATAATTTAAACAACCTCACCAGATTTTTCGTAGAAACCCGGTTTCTGAGCCTCCCAGTTTCTGACTCCGGCTAGCCACTCACCTACCTTCTGATATGCCACGTCGCCAAGTTATCTTGCAAGCGGGTAATTACTACCATGTTTATAACCGAGGTAATAACCGTCAGTTGATATTTTTTGAACGAGAAAACTATATTTATTTTTTACGCCAATTAAGAAACCATCTGATTACTCATGGTGTCGATATTCTTGCTTATTGTTTGATACCGAACCACTATCATTTATTAGTTCACCTGAACACCAATCGTTTTTCCAACCTGATGCAGGCATTTACTCTGTCTTATACTAAGGCTATTAATAAACGCTATCAAAGAGTTGGTTCACTTTTTCAGGGACGGTTTGAGGCGATTCATGTGGGAGCATCTCAATTTTGTAAAAAGCATTTTTTTTATTATAGTGCTGTCCCCGCTCGCGTATTGTACAACTCGCGAGCGGGGACAGCACTATCTATATATAGCCTTTCTCAAAAAGATGAGGTATAACTGACAGCCCACACAACCCTTAAACCAAGAGGGCCCAAGCCCAACAACATCCGCGAATCTTTCTGAGAATCCCAGTTTCGATGGATCTGTTTGGGTTGCCCCTTTTGCTGCTGTTTTTCACGATTAATTGACCCGCCCAAAAACGGAAGTCCCCGCAGGGCTGTCGTGGGTATCCCAAGATTTTAGACCTTAGTTAGACCTCGCAGATTTATCTGTGGAGTAAATCTAAAATCTAAAACTGGTTCGATCGCGAAGTCGAAGAATCTAAAATCTAAAATCTAAAATCGACTGACGAGGTTTAAAGCAATCGAATCTACTTCGATCGCAAATTCTGACAAACAAAACCAAGCTAACACCAGCGATACCGAACGCTGGGCTTCGTTAATTGGTGGGCGAGCGCTGGTGCTGTTTGGTTTGTCGCAGCGTTCACTCAGAGGTGCTTTGCTGGCGGTTGCGGGCGGCAGTTTGGCGGCGCGCGGACTCGGGGTTGTGGAGGGTTTGCAGTCGGCTGCGGATGCGAATCAAAGGTAAAAGTGGCGATCGAATACAACCCTCCGGGCGGTGCGATCGGTGCGGGCGCTGCTAAACTATTTGGGGAAGATCCAGAACAGCAAATTGCTGACGATTTGCGCCACTTTAAGCAGTTTATGGAAGCTGGGGAAATAGCTACGACGGAAGGTCAATCTTCGGGCCGCAAGTTATAATTGCGATCGTGTTGGCTCGTCTAAAAATCATCAAGGATGAGGTACGTTGTTGCGCTTGGGCGCTATGCTAGATCTATCAAAGAGCGCTGAAGCGCAACAACGTACCTAAAGATCAATTGCCTGTTGTGTTTATGACTAAAGTTCTTACTACGAACCTTTGAGTTTGTGTTACTTAAAATATTTGTTTGTTAGATTATTAACTGATGCCACCTGAAGTGATTTTTGGAAATGCGGGTGCTGAAGGTGCAAGTCGCGGCGGTTGGTTTGCGGGTCACTTTATAATGCCCGAAGATGACGCGCGATCGACTTCTGCGTTAGAGGTAAAATGGGGCGTTCACTCGGCCGGAGATTGCAGGACTCAGTGGGCGGTAAATGCGGCAGCAACTACGCTTTCTATTCTGGTAAAAGGGCGGTTTCGCTTGCAATTTCCTTCGCAAGAAATCTTGCTGTGTTGTGAAGGAGATTATGCTCTCTGGCTGCCGGGAGTGCCTCATTATTGGTCGGCCGAGGAGGATTCGGTTATCGTGACTGTGCGGTGGCCTTCGGTGTCGGGAGATAGTTCTGCGATTAAGAATTAACTTGAACTTCGGGAACTAAAACGCGACCATTATAACCCGCGCGGTGGTAACGATCGATCGCCTCTGATGCAATAACATCGGCTTTCCCACTCTTAACCAGTGCAACACAAGCACCGCCAAAACCTCCGCCCGTCAGCCTCGCGCCGAAGACTCCGGGGATTGACTGCAAGATTGCCGCCAAGGCATCTACTGCAACCACCGAAACTTCGTAGTCGTCGCGCAAACTCGCATGGGAAGCATTCATTAAATCGCCGAAACGTTCGGCTGGTAAAGATTTTACAGCTTGCAGCACGCGGTTGTTTTCGGTGACTACGTGGCGCGATCGCCTTTTTAGGGGTTCTGGCAATACTTCCACTGCTTTGGGATCGCTGATATCCCTAAGGGCTTTAACTCCCAATATCCGGGCGGATTCTTCGCACTCAGCACGCCGCTGGTTGTAGCCACTTCCGGCTGCTAGGTTGTGGCTTTCACCGCTGTCAATGACTAAAATTTCTGTGCCTGTGGGAAAAGGTAGCGCGCGGTATTCGAGGCTGCGGGTGTCGATAAATAGCATCGTGTTGGTGTCTGCTAAACTCGACGCCATTTGATCCATGATGCCACAGTTCACCCCGGCATACCGGATTTCGGTTAGCTGTCCGATTTGAGCCAGCCGCACGTCGTCTAGGGGGAGGTTCAGCAGCGCGCGGATTGCTCTGAGGGTGGCTATTTCTAAAGCCGCGCTGCTGGACAAACCGGCGCCGATCGGCACATCGGAGGTAATGTAGAGATTTATTGGTGGTATTTTGTACCCTTCTTTTTCTAAAAGTCTGATGCAGCCACAGATATAACTGACGAATTTTTGCGGTATGGTATCGTCGTCTGAAAAATTTATGAGTTCGTCATATTCGGCTGAATAAAAATGGTGTCGGGTATCGCTGCTGAAGCCAATTTGTACTGTTGTGCGCTGCCCAATCGCAGTCGGAAGTACAAATCCATCGTTGTAGTCTGTGTGTTCGCCCAGCATATTTACTCTTCCGGGCGCGCTGGCTTGGGTTTGGGGTAATGTACCAAATACTCGTTGGAATTTCATTTTTGGGGAATTGGTAATTGGTAATTGGTAATTGGTAATTGGTAATTGGTAATTGGTAATTGGTAATTGGGAAGAAATAAACTTATTTTTTATCGTTAATTATTTTATGATGCCCAAGTTTTTTGCTGAATTCAACCCCTGTTTACAAAAATAAACATAACTTTAGCTTGGGAAAAAATATGGGGTTGTGATAGAATGGCAGGCTAAGATTTCTCGAAGAATTCAAAAAATGCGATCGACCAGACCCCGGAAACAGTTTGCTCAACATTGGCTCAAAAGCGAGAAAGCCTTAGATAAGATTGTCAAAGCGGCGAGTTTGTCGGGCGATCGCGTCCTGGAAATCGGGCCGGGCACTGGGATTCTGACTCGACCCTTGCTTGCTGCGGCTGAGTCTGTTGTTGCGGTGGAGATCGATCGAGATTTGTGCCTAAAACTCGCCAAGCAACTAGGCAAAAACGACAACTTTTTACTGCTACAAGGCGATTTTCTGGAAATGGATTTAGAGGCTGAACTAATCGCCTTTCCCAAATTCCAAGATCCCAATAAAGTTGTTGCCAACATTCCCTACAATATCACCGGCCCCATCCTGCAAAAACTGCTGGGAACGATATCTGTGCCGGTTGCGAAACCCTTCGATGCGATCGTCCTGTTGGTGCAGAAAGAAGTAGCCCAAAGGCTTTACGCTAAACCTGGTTCGACAGCTTTTGGCGCTTTGTCGGTGCGGGTGCAGTATTTAGCAGAATGCGAGTTAATTTGCGATGTGCCGTCTAGAGACTTTTATCCGCCGCCAAAAGTCGATTCCGCCGTGGTGCGGCTGCTGCCCCGAGTGATAGAAACGCCAGCAGTTAATCCGCGTTATTTAGAGACTTTAGTCAAGTTAGGATTTGGCAGCAAGCGCAAGATGCTGCGTAATAATTTAAAAGGATCTGTGGATTTAGATAAACTCGTTCAATTGTTAGAAAAGTTACAGATCAATCCTCAATCTCGCGCTGAAGATTTAAGCGTGGCGCAATGGGTAAATTTGAGCAATAATTTGTTTTCCGATGACTAGAATCCTTGCACTCCCAAGCTTTCTTATCTGGAAATAATCTGCGTTGCATCGTCGGTTGCATCTGTGGTTCGCCTATCAATCAAAGATTTATGCAATAAGTTTACTGATAACTGATGATTAATAACGTTCGCGAACTCTTGTTTACTCGCAAAACATGACTGATGAATAATGACTAATGACTTTCGCGTTTGGAAATAAAGTAAAGCAGTGTAATCGGGAGCGAGAAATAGGCGATCGCAATTATTGAATCTGAGGCTACGTGCAGCCAGACTAACTTGGTCTGCCATCGATAACAGCGCCCGTGGGGAATAAATGACCCCGAACTAAAAAAAGTTTTCCACATTTCCTGCATAATATTTCCTTTGAGTTGTGAGAAAATGTAGTCTGACTGGTGTCAATTAATTTCTTCAACCAGGGGTTTCTTTCACCCGCGGCTTAATCACCTATGCGTTCATATTCTCTGCTAGCTTCAGCAAAAATCAATCTGTATTTGGAGATAATAGGCGATCGCCCCGACGGATATCACGAACTGGCGATGGTGCTTCAAAGCATAGATTTGGCCGATCGAATTGACTTGCGCGCGATCGGAACGGACACGATCCGCGTGCGCTGCGATCACCCCCAAGTCCCGCCAGACAAGAATAATCTGGCTTATCGCGCGGCGGATTTGTTGGCGCAGCAATTTCCAGATGCTTTGGCGAAATACGGCGGAGTCGAGATTGCCATTCACAAGCAGATTCCGGTGGCCGCGGGGCTCGCCGGCGGTTCTGCAAATGCTGCCGCAGTTTTAGTCGGGATGGACTTGCTGTGGCAATTGGGACTCACTCAATCGGAGTTGCAAGAGTTGGGGGGAACTCTGGGTTCTGATGTGCCTTTTTGCATTGGAGGAGGTACGGCTCTGGCAACAGGTCGTGGGGATAAACTCTCTCCCCTGCCTGATTTGGGAGGTTTTTGTGTGGTGCTGGCGAAGTTTCGCAATCTCAGTATTTCTACTGCATGGTCGTATCAAACTTATCGCAAACAGTTCAGTAGTTCCTATTGTGCACCAGAAGATTTGGAATGTCGCCGCCAAAGGCTACATTCAGGGCCGATGGTGGGGGCGATCGCCCAAAAAGATCGATCGAAAATTGGTCAATTGCTGCACAACGATTTAGAAAAAGTTGCTTTACCCGTGTACCCGCAGGTGTTGCAATTGCGGGAGGCTTTTGAGTCGGCGGGGGTTTTGGGCGCGATGATGTCCGGTTCCGGGCCGACGGTGTTTGCGCTGTGTGAGTCTCCAGAGCAGGCTCAGCAGGTTCTGGAACGGGTGAAAAGTGCGATCGCTTCTCCCGATTTGGATTTTTGGGTAGCAAAGTTTAGCAATACTGGGATTCGGATTTTTTCGGAAGGAAATGATACGAAACCGCCGATTGTGAGGGTGTAACTCGCTGTCGGGTGCGATCGCGATCGTCGGTTAAATGTCAGTGGGGGCGATCCTCTCCGAGGGCTGCGCTAACGGCAAAAATGAATCTAACTTTGCGCGGAGTCTATTAAGATCGCAGAACTGATAAAATGACATGAAACACCGATTTTAGTTTTGGTAAATTAACCAGAAATCTAAAATCTAAAATCTAAAATCTAAAATCGCCATGGCTGATTTAACTAATCCAAATTCTACTTCTGAACCTCTAAGTTCGGCGCGGGATGCAACGCCTGCATCTCCCAAGCAGCCGACTGTTTTGCGGTGCGTGATTGGTTCGCTGATCGCGAGTGTGTTCGCTTTTGGTTTGTATTCGCTAACTATGTCGATCGCTCTAAATTTTGCTAGCAAGCCGCTGCATTCCACCAATATTACTGTGCTTAAAATTAGTGTCGCCGTGCGAACTTTAGTCGTGGGGATGGTGGCTTTAGGTACGGGCGTTTTTGGGCTGGCGGCAGTCGGCTTAATGCTGCTGGGTTTGCAAATTGGGATTCAAAAGTTGGTGAAGAAACCTGCTGGTTGAAACTATCAGACTACAGAAAATCTAGCCTGCAAGCTGAATACTTAATAGTAAGATCGAAGCAATGGAAGTATTTACGATCGGACACTCCAATCACAGTATTGAAGCGTTTATTTTGTTATTGGAACAACACGGAATTACAGCGGTTGCGGACGTGCGATCGCATCCTTTCAGCCGCTATTTACCTCATTTTAATAAATCAGAAATTACAGCTTCTCTGTCTGCTGCGGGCATTCAATATGTTTTTTTGGGGCAAGAATTGGGTGCGAGGCCGGAAGACTTAAGCTGTTACGATACTAGCGGTAAAGCTTTGTACGATCGCATAGCAGCGACTCCTCTATTTGCCTCAGGAATTCAACGCTTGCTCAAAGGCGCCACCAATTATAAAATCAGTTTAATGTGTGCGGAAAAAGACCCGATTACTTGTCACCGCACTATTTTAGTTTGCCACAAACTCAAAGAATTTAATTTGCAAATAAATCATATTCTGTCCGATGGCAGTTTAGAATCGCATCAGGATGTAGAAGCAAGACTTTTGAGCAAGTTTAACAAAGGTAAAAAAAATAATCAGCCAATTCAGTTAAGCTTGTTTGAATTAGAACCTCAAGTTAAAGATGAAATAGTTGATTTAGAAACAGCTTATTATCGTTATGGATTGGAAATCGCTTATGTCACCAAAGAAAGCAATTAATTTATTTACAATTGGTTTTACTCAAAAAAGCGCCGAGCAATTTTTTGATACTTTGATAAAAGCCGGAGTCCGCAGGGTGATAGATACGCGGCTGAATAATGTGTCCCAGTTAGCTGGTTTTGCTAAGCGGAAAGATTTAGAGTATTTTTTGCGGACAATTGGTAATATTAAGTATGTGCATATTCTGGATTTAGCGCCGACTCAAGATATTCTGGATGATTATAAAAAGAAAAAGGGAGATTGGGATGTTTATGAACAGCAGTTTTTGCAGTTGATTCGCGATCGACAAATTGAGCAAAAAATTTCGCCGGATATTCTAGACTGCGGGTGTCTGCTTTGTAGCGAACCACAGCCTCACAACTGTCACCGCCGTTTAGTTGCTGAATATCTCAACGATAAGTGGCAAAATGTCAAAATTAGTCATCTTTGAATTGCATAGCTGGCGGGGAGTGTACGCCATAAATACAGGAATCAATCTAAAATCTAACATCTAAAATCGAATGACTCGGATAATTTGCCTTGCTAATTCCTGGAAACGAGGTGACAGGTGCATCGCTGGAATTAATGAAATTAATGGTAACTGGGTACGTCCAATTTCCGACTTACCAGACGGCCAGATTCCTAAAGAAATACGGCAGATAAATAGACTGGAACCGGCATTATTAGATGTTATAGACATTCCTTTGGCAAATACGGGGCCGGATTTTGGTTTTGAGTGTGAAAATCTGTCTATTATTCCGGGAAAATGGCAGCACGTCGGGAAGGTTTCTTCTGCATATTTACTGAAATATTTCCGCGATCGGGCATATATTTTGCATAATGATTTGCGATTTGTGACAGTAGATTATATGCAGTCTTTGCCAAGGGAAGAGCGCATTACTTTACAATTAATAAAAGCAGTAAAATTTACCGTAAGAATCGTCGGCAAAAGATTTGAAGGTGGGAATAAATGGGAAGGATCTATTCTAACTGCATACAATCAAAAATTGACGGCAACAATTACCGATCCGGTGTTTACTAGAAGGTTGGATTTGGGTTATCGCCCGGAAAAAGCTTGTTTGCTAACCATCAGTTTAAGTATGCCTTGGCGGCCTGATGATTGGGAAGGAGACGATCCTTGTTGGAAGTTGATTGCGGGTGTGATTGAGTTGGAGGAAGATATTATTTATTATTGATTAGCAATACGAAGGACAGTTTTAGATCTAATCTAGTATCTCAAACCGTTGATGGCTATAGGGATGACTATTTTTTCAATCTTTAAGTCTCGCCCGCTCGTTTCAAAAAATCATTAAAAATGCCAGGGCTTACTCGCGATACGCTTAATCGATTATTGATTTTTGATTAATTTTAGCAACAACTCTTGACATCGCATACATTTGAAATTATGGTAGGGCGATCGGCGCGCACCATAGGTTTAGAGATTTTGTTCGAGATTTAACATTCTTCGTGCTATAATTCTGCGGGACTGTAGCAGAAAGGGGTGCTTTTTCATGAAAGCAGAATTTTATTATGACTGTCACAGATATATTTGCAGCTTAGTTCAAGTTGATTTTGTCAAAGAATTAAAAATTAAAAATCATCAAGGTTTTGTGTTGGCTGTTAAGCAAGGAGAAAAGATTGGACTTTTGGGGAAAAGTCGCCATAATGCTAAACAAGTTGATGTGTCTAAGCCGCATTTTTATAATGTAATTAAAGCAGCAATGAGCGCTTTGGAATTAGAAACTAGAAATGAAGTCATATTAGAGAGAAATCGAACTATTGCTGATGGGGAAGAAATGATTCAGCAGCAAAACCGAGAAATTCGCGTTTTGAATGAACAGCTTAGAATTCAATCGACTCAGATTGAGCATTTGTCAAGGGAAAACCAGCAGTTATCGTTGCAGCTAGTAGAGAAGGAAATTAGAGAAACTCAAATTAGTCAAGAAATTGAGGAAGATTTAGCGGCGGAAATTGACGATTGGGTTGGAGAATCTGAAATTAGTGAAGAAATCGATGAATTGCCGATTTTAGATTCTGGATTTGGATTGGAGTTAATCGAACATCAGCAGGATTTGCAGGATGTTGAGAAAGCTGAAGAAATCAGCGGAGGCGAGGTTGAAGTTTTGGATTTAGAAATTGTAGAACAAGTGGATGTTCCAGCCGACAATGAAATTAAGCACCTGGCTAAAAGAGGTTCACAGAGAAAGATGCGAAAGAAATAATCAAAAAATTTAATATTTTTTAAGACTCACAGGTTTGTAGTGAGGACTTCAGTCCTTCTTAAAGGTTCGTAGTGAGGACTTCAGTCCTTGGATTGGATGCGGACTGAAGTCCTGGCTACGAACCAATTATAGGGTGCATCGGGTTTTTCAAGAGGGCGAAGCATGACCGTATATGAGTTATTAGTTATAATCTCATATTGACTGCGGTCATGCTTCGCCCCTACAATCATATTTACCAAACTCAGATCCACCCCAATTATATTTTATTATGGGTTGGAATTTTACATTTATTATAGGTTGGAATTTTGCAAAATTTCTCTAATTCTTGTCCGAAATAGACGCACGGCCGATCTTTGTCCGATCGCCCTGCTTTGTTCGATAAATCCTGGTATTTCTGCGATCGGCAAAAATGGAAAAGCTACACTTTGACCAACACTCTCGTATTTGTCATCGACAAGTTGATAAACTTCTAGAGTTTGGCGGCGGTATCTCCAAATTTCTGGAACGCCCAAAGCTGCATAAATTGCGAATTTGTTTAGAGAAGAATTGGTGTAATCCGACTCGACAGCCAAATCCGGCGGCGGATCGGTTTCCAAGTCAATATCTCTGCTTCTTACTAAAGCTTCATTCTGGATGTAGAAACAGGTATCTGGTTCGATCGCGCGACTTAAATCTTCTCGTTTAAGCAGCAGAGATCGGAGTTTCATTACCTCAATTTCTAGCTCATCTGCTAGGGCTTCAATAAAACTTTCTAACATCCCTGTAGGCATTTCATGTTCTTGGTAGGGCATTCTGATTTCTAATACTCCATTGTCATAGGCAATTCTCCACGCACGATCGTCTCCAACATCAGCAAGCAACGCTTGAAAAGTTTGCCAGCTAACGCCTTTCAAAACAACTTTTGACTCTCGGATAATTTGCTCTTGTACGGGAGGAGACGGGGTTATTGTTTGCGGATTCATATTGCGAGTCCTCTGTATTGGTTTTGCGATCGAAGGTGAACAAACTTATAGCAGTTATAAACAGCCGTGTTAGGAAAGAAGTGTTGTTTAGTATTTTGTCCGGTGCGTCGCTATGAGATTGTCGATCTGATGCGAGGTATTTCAATGGCGACACACCCTACTAATAGTCAGGTGCGTCGCTATGAGATTGTCGATCTGATGCGAGGTATTTCAATGGCGACACACCCTACTAATAGTATTATGATAGCATTTTTAGTCGGGATTTCTCGGCGATTAGGTACTCCGGTACCCAAAAACGATCGATCGACATGAGAATAGCTACAGACATGAAAATATCAATATTTTCTCCCATTTCCTCAGTGGGCAATAAGCCAAATAATTCGTCGAATTCCTTGACATCTGCTAAAATATTATCAAAGTCTTCTACAAGTTCGTCCGGGTAAATGCAGTGGATTCCTCTCTCATCTTCATAATATGCTTCTTCGTCAGGAAAGAATTGTGAGGGTTTGAGTTCTTCCATGAGATAATCTATCTTGTGAAACTCTGCTTCGGGAACGATCGCAGCTAGATCCTTCCCTGCTTGCTGTAAAATAAAACGATCGCCCTTTTGCATCACTCGTTTCACGATCTCGATCGCATTTTCGCAAAATTCCTCAACAGTTAAGCGAAAAAACCCCTCAGAGTCGATCGCCAGTTTAGCCCCCACAGCCGCGCCCACAGCAGAATTTTGACAATTATCCAGGGCGATCGGTAAGATCGTAGGTGCGATCGAACTACCGTCAGCAGCATTAAATCCTTCAGTCATCAGTCGTTCCCCAACATACGCATAATTGTTGACAATATTGCACAATAGATAAAATTGTAAATATATAGCACCTACGTCTTTTTACCGCTGATGAATAGCAAATTTCTCGATCGACTCCACCACCCCTCGCGCCCAGTCATCGTCTTCGACGGCGCCATGGGAACCAACCTGCAAGTCCAAAACCTCACCGCAGAAGACTTTGGCGGCAAAGAATACGAAGGCTGCAACGAATATCTCGTGCACACCAAGCCGGAAGCCGTCGCCAACGTGCACCGAGGATTCCTCGAAGCAGGCGCCGATGTCATCGAAACAGACACCTTCGGCGCTGCTTCCATCGTGCTCGCGGAGTACGATTTAGCCGACAAAGCCTATTATCTCAACAAAACGGCGGCTGAACTCGCCAAGAATATCGCAGCAGAATTTGACACGCCCGAAAAACCGAGATTTGTCGCAGGATCGATCGGCCCGGGTACCAAATTGCCAACCTTAGGACACATCGATTTTGACACGCTAACCGCCGCTTTTACCGAACAAGCCGAAGGACTTTATGACGGCGGCGTTGACTTATTTATAGTCGAAACTTGTCAAGACGTGCTGCAAATTAAATCAGCATTAAATGCCATTGAAGAAGTATTTAAGAAAAAAGGTGCGCGGATTCCGCTGATGGTATCAGTCACAATGGAAGCCACCGGCACAATGTTAGTCGGTTCCGACATCAGCGCCGCTTTAGCTATTTTGCAGCCGTATCCCATAGATATTTTAGGATTAAACTGTGCCACCGGGCCCGATCGCATGGCGGAACACGTCAAATATCTATCCGAACATTCGCCCTTCGTGGTTTCCTGCGTACCAAACGCTGGTTTACCCGAAAACATTGGCGGCCACGCACACTACAAACTGACGCCGATTGAATTAAAAATGGCCTTGATGCGCTTCGTCGAAGACTTAGGCGTGCAAGTCATTGGCGGCTGCTGCGGTACTCGCTACGATCACATCCGCGAACTGTCAGAAATTGGCACAACTCTTAAACCCAAAATTCGCGAAATTACTTGGGAACCAGCCGCTGCTTCAATTTATAGCGCCCAACCCTACGAACAAGAAAATTCCTTCTTAATTGTCGGGGAAAAACTCAACGCTAGCGGTTCCAAAAAATGCCGCGATTTGCTAAACGCCGAAGACTGGGACGGTTTAGTAGCAATGGCTAGAGAACAAGTGCGAGAAGGCGCGCACGTTCTCGATGTCAACGTCGATTATGTCGGGCGCGACGGCGTGCGCGATATGAAAGAATTAGTATCCCGGGTTGTGACTAATGCAACTCTGCCTTTAATGCTGGATTCCACCGAGTGGGAAAAGATGGAAGCTGGCTTGAAAGTTGCGGGCGGCAAATGTTTGCTGAATTCTACTAACTATGAAGACGGAGAACCGCGTTTTTATCAAGTTTTGGAGTTGGCTAAAAAGTACGGCGCAGGGATTGTGATCGGAACGATTGATGAAGATGGGATGGCGCGCACTGCTGACCAAAAATTTGCGATCGCCCAACGCGCCTATAACGCCGCCGTCGCCTATGGAATTCCCGCCTCAGAACTCTTTTTTGACACCCTGGCTTTGCCGATTTCTACCGGAATTGAAGAAGACCGAAAAAACGGCAAAGCTACCATCGAATCTATCCGCCGCATCCGCCAAGAATTGCCGGGATGTCACGTGATTTTGGGAGTTTCTAACATTTCCTTCGGCTTGAATCCGGCGGCGCGCCAAGTTTTGAATTCCATGTTTTTGCACGAAGCGATGCAGGCGGGGATGGATTCGGCAATTATCAGCGCCAATAAGATTTTGCCGATCGCCAAAATCGACCCCAAACACCAGGAAATCTGCCGCAAACTGATCTACGACGAACGGGAGTTCGACGGCGATATTTGCATTTACGACCCCTTGGGCGACCTAACAACGGTGTTTGCGGGCAAAACTACCAAGCGCGATCGTACCCAAGACGAAAACCTCCCCGTCGAAGAACGATTGAAACGCCACATCATCGACGGCGAACGCATCGGGCTCGACATCCAACTCGCCAAAGCCTTAGAAACCTATCCGCCGCTGCAAATTATCAATACCTTCTTGTTAGATGGGATGAAAGTAGTCGGAGAATTGTTCGGATCGGGACAAATGCAGCTACCATTTGTATTGCAATCAGCCGAAACCATGAAAGCGGCAGTTGCTTATTTAGAACCGTACATGGAAAAGTCCGAATCAGGGGACAATGCTAAAGGCACATTTATCATTGCGACTGTCAAAGGCGACGTTCACGACATCGGCAAAAACTTGGTTGATATTATCCTATCAAACAACGGCTACCGAGTGATTAATTTGGGAATTAAACAGCCAGTTGATAATATCATCGAAGCCTACGAAAAGCACAAAGCCGATTGTATTGCGATGAGTGGCTTGCTGGTAAAATCCACCGCATTTATGAAAGAAAATTTGGAGGTATTCAACCAGAGAGGCATTACCGTTCCAGTGATTTTGGGCGGTGCAGCTTTGACTCCCAAGTTTGTCCATGAAGATTGCCAAAATACTTATAACGGTAAAGTTGTTTACGGCAAAGATGCGTTTTCTGACTTGAACTTTATGGAGAAACTGATGCCAGCCAAATCTGCTGGAAACTGGGAAGATTTGGCTGGATTTTTAGATGAAGTTGGGAGTGAGAATGGGGCGGTGAAAGCAGCTAAAACTTCGGCAGAAACTGCGGTTGAGGATGCTAAGAAGGCAGACACTCCGGTGATTATTGATACCAGGCGATCCGAAGCAGTTGATGCAAATATCGATCGCCCGAATCCTCCTTTCTGGGGTACAAAACTGTTATCGCCCGAAGAAATCCCGTTTGAAGAGCTTTTCTGGCACTTAGATTTGCAAGCCTTAGTTGCTGGACAGTGGCAATTCCGCAAGCCAAAAGACCAATCGCGGGAAGAATACGATGCTTTCTTAGCTGAGACAGTTTATCCAATCTTGGAAGAATGGAAACACAAAATTATCACCGAAAAGTTACTGCACCCGCAAGCAATTTACGGGTATTTCCCCTGTCAAGCTGAAGGAAATTCCTTGTATCTGTATGACCCAGAAATTATGAAGGGCGGGCAAGATGCCCACCCCACAGCAGAAAATAGTGGCACAGGCATCTTGCCTGTGAATGCCAATAGTGGCACAGGCATCTTGCCTGTGACAACATTGACATTTCCCCGGCAAAAATCGGCGCGCCGGCTGTGCATTGCCGACTTCTTCGCGCCGAAAGAATCGGGTAAAATCGATGTATTTCCGATGCAAGTAGCGACGGTGGGAGAAGTTGCTACGGAGTACGCACAAAAGCTATTTGCTAACAATCAATACACCGATTATCTCTACTTCCACGGATTGGCGGTACAGACGGCGGAAGCAGTAGCCGAATGGACTCACGCGCGGATTCGCCGGGAATTGGGTTTTGCTAGCGAGGAACCGGATAATATTCGGGATATGCTGGCGCAGCGATATCGCGGTTCGCGCTACAGTTTCGGCTATCCTGCTTGTCCGAATATGGCGGATCAGTACAAGCAATTGGATTTGCTAAAGTGCGATCGTATAAACCTGTACATGGATGAAAGCGAACAGCTTTATCCGGAACAGTCAACCACTGCAATTATCACCTATCACCCAGCCGCTAAATACTTCACAGCTTAATTTGTTAGTGCGCGCGGAGTACCATTAGTGTCAACTTAACGTCAAATGTACTATCGATTTACTGTTTGACGACTAGGCCCAGATCTCCCTGGCACCCCCCTTAAAAAGGGGGGAACCGGAAGATATCAAAGTCCCCCTTTTTAAGGGGGATTTAGGGGGATCTAGACTCAGCAAAAAGCGCATTATACAAATAAAACTCGGCGGTTGAAACCGCTAGTACACAAACAAAGTCCGCCTTCGCGGACTGAAGAATACACAAATTCACCCAATAAAAAAGCACCTTGAAAAAGTGCTTTCATGAACCGGAAGTTTGATTGTCCCACCAAACTTTTACAAGTGATTCCGGGGAGTGCGGGCGCCGGCAGATGCTCCGGCCATTGAAGCAACCAAACCCAATAATGAGCCGAACAAAAATGACCAACCAGCTTTAGCGGCATTTTCAGCAATATTCCGAGCATCCTGAGCAGAAACGCTAGGCGCTTGGTTGGGTAGATTTACGCCGCCTTGTTGGGCTTGATTAATCGCTGCTCCGGCATTCGCTGCTACTACGCCAAAAGTCCCAGCTACGCCATTTGCTAACAGCCAAGAGCCAATTGTTAAGGTAGTTGCCCACAAAATTGCTCCGTTCAAAAGCGCGGTGCTGCGGTTCATCGGGCCGCAAGCGCGAGCAGTTACCCAACCGCCAACGCCCAAGCTTATTAATAAACTGATAATTGACCAAATTCCTACTCCAGTACCGACGTTGCCTGCAATACTGCGCGGAGCTCCTGAATTAGCAATGTTGCTCAACCCGATCGCAGCACCCAACGCACTTAACACCAGTTGTGTGCCGATCGCAATTACCAAACCTGAAAAAATTGGGCCCCACCGCACTAAATCGTGATATTCCATGACCGGCTTAACTAGAGTCTGCTCGGTAACAACGTTGTCTACTGGTCTATTTACGTATGCCATAGCTTTTCCTTTCCTTTGAGAGTTGGTTTTATTTTTAACAATCTTTCACCTAAGCATTGATTGTGGCTGAGATTGATAGAAACCATATCTGCCTGGGGAAATAACCAGTATCTATGTCTGAAGAAATAAACTAAAAAGTCATCAGCTTTCAGCCAGCAGCTATTAGCTAATGACTGATGACTGATGGCTGATAACCAATAACTATTTTATCCAGTTAAAAAAGTTCGCTGATGTATAGAGGAAAAGCGGCTTATTAACGCAATCTGACAGCAGTCCCAACAGCAGTAATCAACAGCAAAGCCCCCGAAGAGTCTACATTAATCGTGCCGGTGTCAACTTCCACCCCGATCACGGCATTAGCACCCAGGCGCTGGGCCCGTTTTTCCAGTTCCGCGAGGGCATGTCCCTGCCCTCGCGGAAATCTGCTATGCTTACTGAAAGTAGCTCCCTACTTTAGGAGCCTACTTGGAGAATAGAGTCTACCTAGACTAAATCTAGAAACAATCTAGAAACCATAGAACCTTGACAAACCAATAGTTTCAGGAGA
>NZ_JAEQCB010000168.1:0-18804 GCF_020738785.1 Microcoleus sp. PH2017_05_CCC_O_A
GAACACGCAAACAAATTGTACGCTTCCCGATAATTTGCTACTTCCCAAAATGCTGTAGCCTTCGCCACTGCGTAAGGACTTCTGGGGCGAAAGGGCGTGTTTTCATCCGCTGCACAACCTCCGGTATCCCCAAAACATTCGCTAGAACTGGCATTGTAAAGTTTAATTTTACCGCCTGCAAACCGAATTGCTTCTAACAGATTTAATGTACCTGTGGCAATACTTTCGAGGGTTTCTACCGGTTGTTCAAAAGACAGAGCGACGGAACTTTGACCCGCTAGATTGTACACTTCGTCGGGTGCAATTTTTGCTAATACTTGCAAGACGCTGCGAAAATCGTTGAGAGACATGGATTCTAGTTTTACTCTGTCTCGGATGCCCAAACGAGCCAGGTTTCCGAAACTAGACATTTGGGCGTCTCTCGAAGTGCCGCAAACTTCATAACCTCGATCGAGCAGCAGTTTAGCTAAATAAGCTCCATCTTGACCTGATATACCACAAATTAACGCTTTTTTCATATAAATTTTGACAACCAAACTCTAGCTTAACGATTGCTATTTTTCCCGTTATTTAACTTTTACCGTCAGAATTTTTATTATTTTTAATATTTGGGATTTTTCGAGGAGTTACCAGAGAAGACCGGGCGGTTGAAACCGCGTCTATATAGACAAAACCCACCTCCGTGGGTTGAAGACGTGGCACTTACAATTCGGTTATTTTTCCGTCGGCGTCCGGCGGACATCGTTTGTGTAGTGTAGACGCGGTTTCAACCGTACGTCCGATTTACAAACAAATTTCAGGACTTACGCCGGAGGACTAAAGAAACCGGGTTTTTTACCGATATTAAGGGTTTGAACCAAATATTTGGGTGAAAAAACCCGGTTTCTGGCTACCCGTGCGTAAGTCCTGAAATCTCCCTTATAGCCGAGACGAGATCCCCCTAAATCCCCCTTAAAAAGGAGACTTTGAGAAGACTCTTGTCCCCCCTTTTTTAGAGAAGGCTCATGTCCCCCCCTTTTTTAGGGGGGTTAGGGGGGATCTGGGTTATAGCATCAAACAGTAGACCAATATTGCTTTATTCGTTATTTTTACCTTTTGCCTACTGACCAATGCCTTCTTCAGATACTAGCCTTCCCACCGTTGGGCGACCAATTCAGCCAAGTCAACTACGCGCTGGCTGTAGCCCCACTCGTTGTCGTACCAAGCCAACACCTTTACCATGTCGCCGTCCATCACCAGTGTCAAGCTAGAATCTAGGATGGAAGAAGAATCGTTTCCGCGATAGTCGCAAGAAACCAGAGGCAAATCGTTGTACTCCAAAATCCCCTTCATCGGGCCTTCGGCTGCTTCTTTGAAAACTTGATTTACTTGCTCGGTAAAAGTCTTTTTCTCTACCTGAGCCACAAAATCAACGACCGACACATTAGGAGTCGGAACCCGCATGGCGATGCCATTTAACTTACCCTTCAATTCTGGAATCACCAAAGCCACAGCTTGAGCAGCACCAGTAGAAGTAGGCACAATATTCATCGCAGCAGCCCGCGCCCGTCGCAAATCCCGGTGGCTGGCATCCAGCAAGCGCTGGTCGCCAGTATAGCTGTGGGTAGTGGTCATCATGCCTTTGACGATGCCAAAATTTTCGTGAAGCACTTTCAGTACGGGAGCTAGACAGTTAGTAGTACAGCTAGCATTGCTGATGACAGTGTAGTCACTGTGCTTGTAGTTGTGGTGGTTGACTCCCATCACATAGGTGCCAACTTCTGGCCCCTTACCGGGAGCAGTAATTAGCACTTTTTTAGCGCCGGCAGTGATATGCTTCGAGGCACCAGCTTGGTCAACGAAGACGCCGGTTGCTTCAATAATCAGATCAATACCCCAATCTTTCCAAGGCAGGTTGAGCGGATTGCGATCGCTCACGCATTTAACTGTCTTGCCATTGAGAATAATCGAATTTTCATCCGTACTGATGTCCACACCCTTCAACGTTCCCATCATGGAATCGTATCTCAGCAAGTGAGCATTAGTTTTCGGATCGGAAGTGTCATTAATTGCTACCAGCTCAAGCTGGCTATTTTCTCGGCCCAGCAAGCAGCGCGTAAAACTGCGCCCAATACGTCCAAAACCATTGATCGCGACTCTAATCACCTAGTACCTCCTAATGATGGCAGCCCTTAACTCAGGCTGAATTTTTGGAAAAATTTAATAATTGACTTCTGACACCAGATCATATCGCAAAGGCTGATCCTTTCTAACTTTTCGTCTGTATCGAAAAAATCTGAAATTTTTGAGAAGGCAGAAATCCGAAGGCTCAAGGCATTCAGCTTTCGGCTGCTGGTTGCTGGTAAAGCTGATGGGCCGCAATATAACTCCCGACAACTTCCGGTACTAAGTCGCCCAGCTCGCGATTTTGGGCCCAGCAGCGGCGGATGTGGCTCGACGAAATCTCGATCGCGCGCATGGACAGCACCTCCCAACAAATTTCCACATCTAGCAGAGCCATCTGTTCGGCAACTTTGCAGCAAACAGCATTTGTCTCAACCTGCATCCTGTCGTCAGCATCAATGGACACATCGCTCAAACTATCGCCCCACTCAGATGCTGCCCCTATGTCCCCGCTTTCTGCTGTCTGCGGATCTACCTGACTCGGACGCGGGCCCACCAACCAGTGGCACAACCGCCCGATTTCGGCCGAGCGGTGCCATTTGGGAAGAGTTCTGAAAGCATCGCTGCCAATAATCCAGTACCACCGATCGCCTGGATACATTTTTTGCAAATACAGCAAAGTGTCGATCGCAAAAGAACTGCCCGAGGAATTTGCCTCCAACGGAGCTAGTAGGAAGTCTGGGCGATCGCCGAGCGCCAGAGCGAGCATGGAGCGCCGCCGATCAAAACTTGCCAAATCCGATCGCCACTTGTGAGGAGGAGCGCGATCGGGTACCCAAATCACTCGATCGAGATTAAATTGACTCGCAGCCGCCTGGGCTACCAACAAGTGACCCCAGTGCACCGGGTCAAAAGTACCCCCAAAAATCGCTATTTTCCCCATAATTCCCAAAAATTAGGATTAATTAGGATTAATACAGACAGACATCGCCCAAATTTCATGTTTGTGCGCTTTTACCACTAAGCTCAGTCACTGTTTGACGGTTGCGATCGAATGTATATTTTGTATATAACTCATTCTCAAATAGGTGAGGTATGACTGTGATTTAAATTGTTGGGCTGTACCTTGATGTAATGTATAAAAGAGCGTAAGAGGGCTGAAGCCCAACAACGTACCTTTATTAAGTGAGAAAATGTATACAAATATGTGAGAAGCTACTGTGGTGGCGATCGAGTCAATCTCTGATTTTCAGGAAAAAATGACCGTACCCGCAGATAAATAACTAGAAAATGAGCGAACTTTTGTGATACGTGGTAGTGTTTGTAAATCCTGATGGGTTTTACCCTCAATCTTCGTACAAAGGTTGTGGGGCTTTTGCTGCCGTATCCCAGCACAGCAGGCGGGTAGAAAGAGAAAGAATGCAGGAGATATGCAACCGCCCACAATTAGTCAGTTAGCCCCGACCCCAGACCCCATTCTCTCTGACCTGCAATTTTCGAGCTGTGACTGTTCCGGAAAACTACTCGGTACTAAGTCATATAGGATACAAGACAAACATCTCTACAAGTCCCACAATTCTAGGGACGCGCAGAGAATTTTGTACAAAATCTCTAGCGAACTGTATCCTGAAAAAACAATTCTTGATATGATATCGCGTGTTATTGGCGTGGTGTGGTGTGTGAGGAGCGAAGATGCCGAGTTCTGTTGATTTCAGCGGGAGACCATTTCATTTCATCGGCATTGGTGGAATTGGGATGTCAGCCCTTGCCTACATTCTAGCGAAACGCAAGTTGCCTGTGTACGGCTCCGATATTAAATCGAGTCACATAACCGAGCGCTTGCAAGAAATGGGAGCTCACATTTTTTGGCGTCAAGACGCCAGCAATTTTGAAATATTTCAAACGGCCCTCAACGGTAGCAGTCCCGATCGCGGGGCAGCCGAAAAGGCCGTATCCTCGGCAGTCGCTGGCACGGTAGGGACTTCCGTGGCGACAGCCGAATCTCTCAAATTGAACGGCAAGGGTTCTGGCCCCCAAGCAATTGTGGGATTGCCTCAAGTAGTATGTTCGACGGCAATTCACCCGGCAAATGCCGAATATCGAGCTGCCCTAGATTTGGAATGTCCGATTTTTCATCGATCGGATGTGTTGGCAGCGTTAATTCAAGATTACCAAAGCATAGCCGTAGCAGGGACTCACGGCAAAACTACCACTAGCAGCTTAATCGGCTTTATGCTGATGGCTGCGGGTCTGGATCCGACGATCGTGGTAGGAGGCGAGGTAAATGCTTGGGAAGGGAATGCCCGTTTAGGGGAAGGCCCCTACTTGGTCGCCGAGGCTGATGAATCCGACGGTTCCCTCGTCAAGCTCGCAGCCAAAATTGGCATAGTGACGAATGTGGAACTGGATCATCCAGACCATTACGATACCCTCGAACAGGTAATAGACACATTTAAAGTGTTTGCCAAAAACTGTCAAACGTTGGTGGGCTGCATTGACGACGAAATCGTCAAAGACTGCCTTGCACCGAATGTCAGCTACAGCTTGAATCCGGACAGCGGTGCTGACTACACGGTTTCCGATGTGGAATACGGCGCCGCCAGCACCAAGGCTGGCATTTGGGAGCGAGGAGCTTTCCTGGGGGAAATGGAGTTGAAGTTGTTGGGCAAACACAATCTTAGCAATTCACTAGCAGCCGTAGCAGTTGGTCGATTGTTGGGGTTGGAGTTTTCGGCGATCGCTTCATCGATTGCTGGCTTTGAAGGCGCTCGCCGCCGTTTTGAAGTGCGGGGTTTTCACAATGACATCCTGTTTGTGGACGACTACGCCCACCATCCCAGCGAAATTCGCGTTACCTTGGCCGCTGCTCGCTTACGCATCGAAGGTAACGAAAAGAATTCCAAATCCCGAAGAGTAGTTGCTATTTTTCAACCGCACCGTTACAGCCGAACTCTGACATTTTTGCCAGAATTTGCTCAATCTTTTGGGGATGCAGATTTGGTTGTCGCTTGCGATATTTATAGTGCTGGGGAACCGAATTTAGGAGAGATTAGCGGGCAGCAGGTTGCTGATTTGATTGCTAAAGAAGGCCGAGAGGTTGAGTTTCAATCTTCTCTGGAGTCGGTAAGTAAGTTTTTAACCGAAAATCTGCAACCGGGGGATTTGGCTCTGTTTTTGGGTGCTGGCAATCTGAATCAGATTATTCCAGAGGTGATGGCTTTTTATCAACAAGCCGATCGCCCGGATTAGCTCTCGCCCGCCCCAAGTCGATCGACATGATGGCGGTGCAGGTTGTACCGACACTGCTGTCTGGCGACTCTCTCAAAACAGTCGCATAAGTTACGCAAACAGAATTTGCTACCACCTCTTCAAGCGAATGTATTTTTAAGGATTTTCAAGATGGTGACTATATCGAATGACTCCTGTGTGAAGGAAAATCGGCGAGTGTATTCTCCTATTTCTTTGCGGGGAACTGACTGTAAAATTAATTCTCAAGTTTCTTTGGCGGGTCTGACTTCTTTCCGAGTCGGCGGCCCGGCTGAGTGGTACGTCGCTCCCCGCAGTCTGGAGGCTTTGCAAGCGAGTTTTGCCTGGGCGCACGATGAAGGGATACCGGTGACTCTCCTAGGCGCGGGTTCTAATTTGTTGGTGAGCGATCGGGGTTTGTCCGGTTTGGTCGTCGCCACTCGCTACCTGAAACAGGTAAACTTTAATGCAGAAACAGGTCAAGTTACAGCCGGGGCGGGGGAGTCAATCCCCCGCCTCGCTTGGTTGGCGGCTAAGCGGGGCTGGAAAGGCCTGGAATGGGCAGTTGGCATACCGGGCACTGTGGGAGGCGCTGTGGTGATGAATGCAGGCGCTCACAGGGGCTGTGCTGCTGATATTCTAGTCAACGCTCGCCTGCTATCCCCTAATGGTAAGGTGGAAATTCTCACACCAGAAGCTTTGGGCTATCGTTACCGGACTTCAGTGTTGCAAGGGGGCGATCGACTGGTAACAGAAGCGACTTTCCAGTTGCAGCCGGGATTCGATCGATCGCAAGTCATGGCAGAAACTAATAACAATTTCAGCCAGCGGCGGACGAGTCAACCCTACCACCTGCCTAGCTGCGGCTCTGTTTTCCGCAACCCCAGCCCCAAGGCAGCAGGCTGGTTAATCGAACAAGCGGGACTGAAGGGATACCAGATCGGTGGCGCGCAAGTAGCTCAGCGCCATGCTAATTTTATTCTTAACTGCGGGTCAGCAACGGCCAATGATATTTTTCAAGTGATCCGCCACGTTCAACAGCAAGTCGAGCAGCGGTGGTCGCTGTTGTTGGAGCCAGAAGTTAGAATACTGGGAGAGTTCCCCTTCTAAGGCATGATTGAAGTAATACGGAAACGGCAGACTGCCAGCGCACACATCATCACAAAGTAGTTATGACAAAATCAGGACAAGGATTTGGCTTCGGCCTGGGCAAAATGAAAGAACTGACTGAAGCTTTCAAAAAAGCTCAGCAGGTTCAAGAAGGAGCTAAAAAGCTCCAAGAAGAGTTGGATGTAATGGAAATTGAGGGAACTGCCGGCGGCGGCTTGGTTAAGGTTTTTCTCAGCGGCAACCAAGAACCCCGCCGCGTCGAAATCTCACCGGATGCGATCGGTGAAGGTGCTGATGTGGTTTCTGAACTCGTCACGGTGGCGATGCAGGATGCCTACACTAAGTCTACGGCAACGATGCGGGAGAAAATGGAAGAACTGACCGGCGGACTGAATCTCCCTGGGTTCGGCTAGTCATTAGTCATCAGTCATTAGTCATCAGTCATTAGTCATTAGTTGACTGTTGACTAATGTTATTGGTTATTGGTTATTAGCAGCCCCAAGCGAGCAACAAATGACTAATGACTAATAACGTTCGCGAGCGGGGACAGCGCTAATGACTAATGACTAATAACTAATAACTAATAACTAATGACTAATAACTAATGACTAAATTATTGTTTGTCTGCCTCGGAAATATCTGCCGATCGCCCTCAGCAGAAAATATTATGAATCACTTAATTAAACAAGCTGGTTTGAGCGATCGCATCACCTGCGATTCAGCCGGAACTGGCGGGTATCACATTGGCAGCCCCCCTGACAACCGCATGGCGTTGGCGGCGAGGAAGCGCAAGATTGAATTGTTAGGCGAAGCCCGCCAATTTAACAGGAAAGATTTTGAAAATTTTGATTTGATTTTGGCGATGGATCGCGACAATTATCGCAATATTCTTGCTGTTGATACTGCGGGAAAATATAAAGATAAAGTGCGCTTGATGTGCGATTTTTGCCGATCGCACGACTTGAAGGAAGTTCCCGATCCTTACTACGGTGGGCCGGAGGGATTCGATCGGGTAATTGATTTACTGCTGGACGCTTCGGAGGGTTTGTTGGAATACGTTATCAGTCAGGAACAATTAACAATTAACAATTAACAATTACCAATTACCAATTACCAATTAACAATTACCAATTATAGCATTTCGATCTCCCCTATGAGGTACGCACTGGGCTCCGTGGGCACGCAGGCATACCTCACTACGCTTGAGAACCGCCATACCAGAAAGAATTGGTTGAAAGCCCCAAGCTTTTTCGGGAGAAATTAAAATCAGACTATTCATTACTCAAATCCTCTTCCTTCTAGGTAGAGGTCGCTGTCAATTGTCAACTGTCAACTGTCAACTGAACAATTACCAATTACCGACCAAATGGTGTTCCATCGCAAAGCGAACCAGTTCTGCCCGGTTGTTGCTTTCAGTTTTTCTGAACAAGCTGCTGACGTGCTTTTCGATGGTGCGAGGACTGAGGTGGAGCCGATCGCCGATTTGAATATTAGAAAGACCTTCTGTCAGCAAATCTAGCACTTCCTGCTCTCGTTGCGTCAAATTCGGAGCATCGCCACTGCCATATACCCGCGCGAACGAGCTATCCCGTAAAGAATCGCGCGTTTCTGGTTTTTGAGTTAAAAAATCAGTTTGAGGCTGGTCATTGGCGATGATACCTGTCGCTGTTGGCATCTGTTCGGGTTCGGGGGAACGAGACGGTGCCTGAGCAATTAGAGCGTAGCGATCGAGCAAAGAGCGAATTACCGCGCCCAATTCCGGGAGTTCAAAAGGCTTAGCCAGAAAATTGTCGCACCCCATCTGATAGCCGCGAATCCGTTCCTGCGTGCTCGTGCGTTCCGTCAAAAAAATCACCGGTAGCAATCGGAAGGCGGGACGAGTCCGAACTCGACGCACGAATTCGTAGCCATCCATCTCGGGCATTGTAATGTCGGTAACAATCAAATGTGGCTGAAATTCCTCTACCAAGCCTAAAGCATCTTTGCCGTTCTCAGCAGCGATTACAGAGTATCCCGTAATTTCCAGATAATCGGTAATCGACAAGCGCGTCGCGAAATCGTCGTCAGCAACCAGAATCGTCAAGGGCATGGGCGGACATTAAAAATTAAACATTAAAAATTAAAAGTGATTAATTTCACTTTTAATTTTTAATTCTACTGTTTAATTCTGTTGTTGACACTCCCCGAATATCAAGGTACCGGGATTCTTAAGACATTTCTGTCAAAATATCCCTTTTGTTAAGGTTCCTTTCGCTGACTACGTTTACACGCTTAAGTGCGTAGTCATGTCTCCTCAAAATGTTTTGGGCGTAGACTTTCCCACCGGCAGGGGGTTGGTTTTTTAATCTTGTCTGATGTGTTTATTTTACCATATTCATTTGTGAAGATGGATTTGTTATTTTACTGAACAATGGCGAAAAGCCGGCCACTCAAGAAGGGGTTTTAGACCCATCTCTCTGATAAGTTGCAGTTAAAGTACCAGGTTGCGCTAATGTTCCCTGCAAAGCTACGCCGCGCCCGTTGGCTGCCAAATGCCGCAGAGTTTTGTAAATTGTCTCGATTTGCTCTGGCCTTCCTGCTTTTTTTGCTATTTCTGATACAGACAGAGGTGTTGGAGCGTCTTTGATGACTTGCAGCACCAGTTGCTGCAAATCCAACACAGCAGCGGCCGCTTTTTTACCGGCTTCAACCCCTGGCTGGTGATAGGCATTGACATTTACCAAGGAACCGTAAAAACCTACGGCTCTTTCGTAGAGGGCGATTAATGCTCCTACTGTCCGAGGGTTGACTTTTGTAATTGTGACGGTGATTGAATCTCGATGATTTTCGTACAAAGCTTGTCGAGTTCCCTGCAACAAACCAGATAAATAATCTCCCGAGGTGACGCCCGGTTCTACTTCTGGAGAAATTCCTTGCCTGTCTTCCAAAACTTCGATAAATGTTAGGAAGAAATTCGGCACGCCTTCTCGGAGTTGCTGGACGTAGGCGTGTTGGTCGGTGCTGCCTTTGTTGCCGTAGACTGAGATTCCTTGATAAACTGTGTTGCCGTCTAAATCTTTTTCTTTGCCGATCGATTCCATGACTAATTGCTGCAAATAGCGGCTGAACAATAGCAGGGAATCTTTGTATGGCAAAACTACCATGTCTTTCTCGCCGCGTCCGTTGCAGGCAAAATACCAGGACAGGGCTAAAAGGGCAGCGGGATTGTTTTTAATGTCGGGAATTCTGGTAGCTTCGTCCATGACTTTGGCGCCATCGAGCATCGCCCGAATGTCGATGCCTTGCAAAGCTGCTGGCAAAAGTCCTACGGCTGAGAGTTCCGAAGTGCGTCCTCCCACCCAGTCTGACATGGGGAAGCTGGCAATCCAGCCTTGTGATTTGGCTAATTTGTCGAGTTGGCTGTCTGTGCCGGTGATGGCAATTGCCTGTTTGGCGAAGTCGAGTTTTTGGGCTGCGAAGGCTTTTTGAACTTCGATCATGCCGTTGCGGGGTTCGGGGGTGCCGCCGGATTTGGAGATAGTAATTACTAAGGTGCTGCTGAGTTTGTCTTTGATTTTGTTGAGGATGCGATCGATCCCAGCCGGATCTGTGTTGTCAATAAAATGAATTGCTAGGGGTGGAATGTCTGGGGATAGGGCTTCGGCGACGAATTGAGGCCCGAGGGCAGAACCGCCAATGCCGATCGAGATAATATCGGTAAATTGCGGAGCAAATGGCGGTTTAATATCGCGACTTTGAACTTTCTTGACAAATTCTTCGACTTGTGATATGCCTTCGACTATTTCTTGTTTTAATTCTGGAGTGGGAGCTAAATCGGGGTTTCGCAGCCAGTAGTGGCCCACCATGCGGTTTTCGTCGGGATTGGCGATCGCGCCTGCTTCCAAAGCTGTCATATCTTTGAAAGCTTTGTCAAATTTGGGCTTCAGTGCTGCTACCGCATCGTCGTCGAATCCCATCCGGCTGATATCGAGATAAAGTCCCAATCCAGAGTGATAGTAAAGCCAGTCTTGATAGCGTTGCCAGAGTGCTGCGGCGTCCATATAATTCTCTACGATTCTTATAATGTTCGATCGGGCTAGTCGGGAATCAACCAATTGTAGTTTAAAACGATGTTATAGCATTTATCAGAAAGATGAGGTATGACTGACTGCTTATATAACCGCTTAAACGAAGAGGGCTGAAGCCCAAACGAAGAGGGCTGAAGCCCAACAACAACCCCCCCTTATTAAGAGGGGGCTAAGACTTCATCCATAGCACATAGGAAAGAAAAATGGTATTATGTATGGCTTTTGCAGAATCCCAATAAATTTAAGCATGACTCGTCTGAAGGCGGAACCCTGCGACAGGCAGAAGAGTGTGGCAGAATTAGAGAATAAAAATGTGACTGGCGCAACAGTCTGAGTAGGTAGAACGCCCATTAGTGGCATCCCCCATAGCATCGATCGAAAGTAAAGCGACAGCGACAGATAGATTTAAATGTTGTCAGGGTTCGGCTTTGGGTTTTAGTTTGACAACAGTTAAATTCTGGCAAGTCCCTTTAAAACAGGCATTGCAGTCTGGTTAAATATACTTTTTGCGGTCACTCAATCATCGGCTAAAAATATAATGAACAACTGTCTAATACCAAAATTGTAGTATAATATACAGCAATAGTGCTTCACTTAAGAATGCTCCCCCTAGCCCCCCGACTATCAGGGGGAGACAAGAGTATTTTCAAAGTCCCCCGACTATCAAGGGATGCGAGGGGGATCTCCGGGCAATAAACAGCGCGAACAGAAACGTATTGGAATATACAGATATTATAATTAAAGTGCGATCGACTATGCTTACTCTATCTCCAGAATTAAAAGAAAGATTAGCAACTCCGCTGAAAATCGGCGACTTTGAAGTCAAAAGTCGTGTTCTGCAATCGCCCTTATCCGGCGTAACCGATTTGGTATTTCGCCGCCTGGTGCGCCGCTATGCCCCGGATTCGATGATGTACACCGAAATGGTCAATGCTACGGGTTTGCACTACGTGAAGCAACTGCCACGAATTATGGAAATCGATCCAAACGAGCGCCCGATTAGCATTCAATTGTTTGACTGTCGGCCGAATTTTTTGGCGGAAGCGGCACAAAAAGCTGTAGCAGAAGGAGCGGATACTGTTGATATTAATATGGGCTGTCCGGTTAACAAAATTACTAAAAACGGCGGCGGTTCTTCGCTGCTGCGAGATCCCGAAACAGCAGAGGCAATTGTGCGGGCGGTTGTGGATGCTGTAGATGTTCCTGTGACAGTGAAAACTCGCATCGGTTGGACTGACAAAGAAATTAATATTGTGGAATTTGCCAAGCGGATGGAAGATGCGGGAGCAAAAATGATTACCGTACACGGCCGCACGCGATCGCAAGGTTACACCGGCCCGGCAAAATGGGAGTGGATTCGCCGTGTTAAGGAAGTTTTATCGATTCCCGTCATTGGTAACGGAGACATTTTTTCAGTGGAAGCAGCGGTGCGGTGTCTCGAAGAAACTGGCGCCGACGGAGTGATGTGTTCGCGGGGAACTTTGGGCTATCCATTCTTGGTGGGAGAAGTCGATTATTTCTTGAAAACAGGTGTGGAAAAGATACCTCCGACACCAATTGAACTTCTCGAATGTGCTAAGGAACATCTGCGGGCTTTGTGGGAATACAAAGGTGAAAGCGGTGTCTCTCAAGCGCGCAAGCACTTAACCTGGTATGCTAAGGGCTTCCCCGGTGCTGCGGAATTGCGGGGTGTGTTGGCTGTGGTAGAAACGGTTGAGCAAGGTTGCGAATCGATCGATCGCGCGATCGAGCAATTGCCAGCAGTTTAAAACCCTGGGAGAGGGACTCGCCAAAAGCCCGCTGTTGCGAGTCCAATCGCTCGCAAAAAGTAAGGTTCGTAGTGAGGACTTTAGTCCTCTAATTCAGAGGACTAAAGTCCTCACTACGAACCGTTTTTATTAACAGTTGAAAATTTGTGTGTAGGGGAAAGCATGGACTCATTAAAAGGGCGAGATTTATTAAGTCTGGCCGATTTAAGCATTGACGAATTAAATTATTTACTGGATCTCGCAACCAGTTTAAAATCGGGAATGGTCAAGCTGAAACGCAACAAAGTTCTCGGCTTGTTATTTTCCAAAGCTTCGACACGAACGCGGGTGAGTTTTACGGTGGCAATGTATAAATTGGGAGGGCAAGTAATCGACCTCAATCCCAATGTAACACAAGTCAGCCGTGGCGAACCGTTGGTAGATACCGCCAGAGTTTTAGACAGATATTTAGATATTTTGGCAATTCGGACTTTCGAGCAAAAGGATTTAGTAACCTTTGCCAATTATGCCAAAATTCCTGTAATTAATGCGCTAACAGATGACGAACATCCATGTCAAGTGCTGGCGGATTTAATGACAGTCAAAGAGTGTTTTGGCAAGCTGGAAGGACTGACGCTGACTTATTTTGGTGACGGCAACAACATGGCTAATTCGCTGATGTTGGGCTGTGCAATGATGGGGATGAATGTCAGAATTGCTTGTCCTAAAGATTTCCTGCCAAATCCTGAAATAGTAGCAAAAGCTGAGGCGATTGCTAATGGCAAAACCGAAGTTACTGTGACGGCTGATGCGGAAGCTGCTGCTAAGAATACTCAAGTGATTTACACTGATGTTTGGGCAAGTATGGGACAGGAAGAGGAGGCTAAACTCAGAATTCCTTTGTTTGAACCTTATCAGGTAAATGAACGACTGGTAGGGATGGCCGATCGCAATGCCATCGTACTGCACTGTTTGCCGGCACACCGGGATGAAGAGATTACCGATGCGGTGATTGAAGGTTCGCGATCGCGCGTTTGGGATCAAGCGGAAAATCGGATGCACGCTCAGCAAGCTTTGCTGGCTAGCATTCTCGAAAGCGATTAGGTTAATAAGATAAGACGGCGGTTAAGACGGCGGTTAAGACGGCGGTTGAAACCGCGTCTACACAGACAAAACCCACCTCCGTGGGTTGAAGAGTGGGCAGTTAAAATTACGCGATCTTCGGAGTCTTCCGTTATTTCAAAATAAGACGGCGGTTGAAACCGCGTCTACACAGACAAAACCCACCTCCGTGGGTTGAAGAGTAGGCGGTTAAAATTACGCGATATTCTGAGTCTTCCGTTATTTCAACCGCCGTTTTATCTGAACCGTATTGGATCAAAACCGACTGCAATTATTGTATTAGTTTGATAGCGGTTGTCAATTTGATATAATAGGTGGCAGCATTTCCCCAATTGCAATATTAAAAGCGGGAAATTGCAGCGGTGAAATACTGGCAGTTTCCTCAAGAATGACTTCGCTTTGATACCCATCATCAGCGGGTTCTCGAAAAACGTGCAGTTGTCTGTCATTCACATTTAATACCCAATAATCCACAATTCCCGATCGCGCGTAAATTTTGGCTTTAATTTCGCGATCGTAAGCTAAGCTGCTGTCTGCCACTTCGATAATTAGATATACTTCTGATGGCGTCGGATGGTGAGTGGCGTAGTCAAAGGGATCGATTCTAACTACAGCGATATCCGGTTCGGGTTCGGAATTGTCATCGAGGGCGATCGGATCTTGCATTCGTACCCAAGCCAGATTTCCAAAAAGGTTTTGCAGCAATCTATCTGTACGCCCTAAAGCGGAGGTGTGAGCAGTTCCTTTTGCACTCATTCTGATAATATTTCCTGAAACTAATTCGACTCGTTCCTCTGGGTGAAAAAATCCCATCTCTCCCAGCTTCTGATATTCTTTAACTGTCCATTTGCGGAGCGTAAAAGGGGCTTCTGTTATTAGCATAGCTTCACCAAAAATATCGCAATTCCATCCAGGATAATTTTATTGTAGCTTATTAGGTAAAGTATGCAGCGGTAATCCGAGCGGGATTGTGCAGCCTCTCTATTCCCTCTCTCTGCGCCCTCTGCGCCCTCTGCGGTTAATAAAAAAACAATAAAATGATTCAAATGATTCAGGTTTCGATCGCCGAATTGGCGTAAATTGCCAATTGCGATCGATTTCGTAAATTCAACCGATTCAGTAGATGAGTAACATGAGTTTTCACCGTTCCCTCAGAAATAAACAACTGCTGGGCAATATCTCGGTTAGTTAAACCTTTACCAATCAACTGCAATACCTCTTGTTCGCGCGGGGTTAATTGTGTCAGTGCAGCGAGTTTCGAGGGTTGAGCGGTAGGTGCTGGATTAGTAGGTTCTGAATTAGTAGGTGCTGCACAAAATCCTGTTATTAGCTTATCCATTAAGCCAGGAGCCAGTTGAGTATAACCCGATTGCACCAAACGAATTGCCTGTGCTAACTCTTCCGATGGCATATCTTTCAACAAATAGCCCTTGGCCCCGGCCCGCATCGCATCAACAATGTATCCATCGTCATCAAAGGTAGTTAATACCAAGACACTCGTATTTGGAAATGACTGGCAGATCAGGCGAGTTGCTTCTCTACCATCCATCACGGGCATTTTTAAATCCATTAATACAACATCGGGTTGGAGAGCTTCGACTTGCTCTAGAGCAGCTTTACCGTTGTGGGCAATTCCAATCACTTCTAAATCTGATTCTAGGCTTAACATAGCCTTGAGCCCTTGGCAGATAAGCTGCTGATCGTCAACTAGCAATAGACGAATCATGGGGAAATTCCTAAATCTCTTATCCCATAATAGTTCTTAATTGCACAGACAAAGAAAAAACGCCAAAAGAGGTTACGTTAATTTTACATTTTGTTACATGAAGTAATTTATTTTCGCCTACCTACTTAACGGCAGGCTAACATCGATTCTACATCCCGCTGCGGGTGATGTTTCCAGGTGAAACTCTCCGTTGAGAGAAGCAATTCGCTCTTGCATTCCTCGCAATCCAAACCCGCCAGTACCACTTTCTAATTTGAACCCCCGCCCGTTATCCTCAACAGTCAGGTGCACTCGATCGCGCGTTGTTTGTAATTGCAGGTGCACCTCGGTAGCTTGGGCGTATTTGCAAATGTTGGTCAAGGCTTCTTGCACGATGCGATACAGCGTTTTGACAACTTGAGGTGGTAATACAACTTCCACGCAAATGCTGCTGGTAACAGTAATGCCCATACTCTGGCGAAAGTCTTCCATCAGCGAGGAAATCCCCTGTTCCAAGGTTTCTTCTGCTTCTGCGTCAGCCCTCAGCGCATTTACCGATTGTCGAACTTCTTTCATCGCCACCTTACCGAGTCGGTGTGCTTGTTCCAAAAACGGTTGTGCCTCTGTTGGGTCATGCTGCCAGAGTTTCATGGCGGTTTGCAGTTGAATGTTGAGCGAAGTCAAGGCGTGACCCAGCGAATCGTGAATCTCTCTAGCAATGCGATTGCGTTCCTGAACCGCTGCTAAATCTTCTATTTGCAGGGCATATTCTCGTAGCTGCGCGTGGGCTTGCGATAGTTGTTCCTGAGTTCTACGTTCTGCTAGTAAGGTACTGACCAACTGCGACACGAAAAATAGCCCCAATCCAAACATCAACAATTCTGCCGTCTGGTGCATCCAAATTTGTTGTTGCTCGACATTAGGCAACATCAGGGGTATCACTCTTTGAAGATACTGAACTTGATGAAACATATACATTACCAGCGAAAGACCTGCCACTATCCACCGACCGGGAGATTCAAATAAAAAACAACTGCGAATTAACACGATCAAATACAGCGTCGGTAGGATATGCAGGTATCCCAAGGTTGTTCCGTAGAAGATCAGACCCATTTCGATCGCCGTATAGAGATAGCGAAACGAAGTTTTGCCTGCCGGCAAGATCCATCCCATCAAGGCCAGGGATACCAGGATCAGAATGTGCTGTACGGGAATACTTTGACGCTGCCACGCTTCGATGCCTGCCATCACTCCACAACTGGCTAACATGATCCATTCGGTGTACAGCAAAAAGCGAAACGGTTGGGGTTGGGTTTTTAGTAGGGATGCGATCGCAGTCATGGCAGGGGCCTCCAGTAGTTGTGGCTCTCAGTATTCCCAAAAAATACTGCAAGTCAGACTGAATGTCTATAAAACTCGGCAATTTTCTAACTTTCGCTGATGCTACCCCTGGGAACTATGACTAAAGTTATAGCCGATCGGGAGAGGCAGCGCGAACATCGCACTCGGCAGTAATGGGCGATCGCGACTTTTGGCAGATAAGCGGGCGATCGAGAATATCCATTTCGTTGATGTCAGATCGAGACGTTTTTCAGATGTGTTGAACCGAGTTTATTTCCTAAGATTGTGACATAGCAAACCAAAGCAAACAGTTTTGATTTGCCTCAATAATTCACTTAATATCTAGGAGCAACCAACATGGCTTTAATTAATGGAACCAACGGCAACGACAATCTGAACGGTACTGCTGCTAGCGATACCCTGCGGGGATTGGACGGAAACGATAATCTGTTTGGCGGTTTCTTTGGGGACGATCTTCTGGATGGTGGAAACGGAAATGATACAGCGACCTATCTAGGATTTGGTAATAATATAATTGCGTCTTTAGAGACTAACAAAGCAACTTTTTTTGGAGGTAGCGGAACTTTCATCGGTATTGAAAACTTAATTGGTGGTAACAATCAAGATGTCTTGACTGGCAACGCTTTTAACAATCTGATCGATGGTAGTTTTAGCAATGACGACATCTCGGGCCGGGCAGGGGACGATCGCCTAATTGGTGGAGACGGATTCGATACTTTAAGGGGAGAATTAGGCAACGATAACCTGCGAGGTGGCAACGATACGGATTTGCTAGACGGTGGAGATGGGGCAGATTTCCTCGCTGGCGACAAGGGTAACGATACGATGATCGGCGGCAGTGGCGATGACAACTTTCAATGGGTGGATGGCGACGGCAGCGATCTGATTCAAGGCGGCAGCGGTAGCGATAATTTGTTATTCAACGGTTCGATCGCGCAAGGGGATAATATTAACCTCACCCAATCGGGATCGAACATTGTATTGCAGCGCACCAATCTCGTCCCCGTAACCTTAACAACCACAGGCATAGAAAGTTTTAATGCAATTAACGGTTTAGGTGGCGATGATGTTTTGACTGTCAGCAATCTAGGCGTGGCAAGCGGTGTCGGATTTATCCAATTCACGGGGGGGGATGGCAACGATCGCCTGAATGCGAACTCCAGTGTATCGCCAAACATCGATTCTAGTGGTGGTAACGGTAATGATGTTTTGAACGGCGGTAACGGCAACGACTCGCTATCGGGCGATCGAGGAAATGACGTTATTGTTGGGGGTAACGGGAACGATTTAATTAAAGGTGCCGAGAGTGGCAATCTGGGACGGGGTGAGATCGATGTGCTCATCGGCGGCGCAGGTCGAGATACTTTTGTGCTGGACAATTTCTATAATGATGGCAACATCATTGCAGATGGTGATGCGCTCAACTTTTTCAATGGCATTGATGGCACGGGAGATTTTGCTCGCATCATAGACTTCAGAATCGGTGACGATCTGATTCAACTGTCCGGGCCTCGCAATAGCTATGAGCTCAAACCCATCACCAATTCCCTGCGAGGAGGGAGTGTCGCTCAAGATATGGGAGTTTTCAAGAAAGGATTTTTACAGCCCCTTGAGTTGATTGCGATCGTTCAAGATGCACCCAGTAACCTAAATATCAACGATACAACGCAATTCAGAATCAGCTAGTTTTGTGTCGATCGATCGCACTGCTGTTAGTTTGGAGCGAGTTTTGATTGTAGCTTGGGTAAGGTGCACGGGTTTCAGCTTAACTTGTTTTCCTGCGGTCAGCTTAATGCGCTTTCTCCCAGTCCGGCAGGGGTTTAAACCCCTGCCTCATAGCTTAAGTCGGTTAAAACCGACTGCAATTATTAAATTTATAGCCTTTCTCACAAAGATTCGCGGACGTTGTTGGGAAGAAGGCCCTCTTGATTTAAGCGGTTATATAAGCTGTCAGTCATACCTCATCTTTCTGAGAAAGGCTATATTACATAAATTAATCGTTACAAATAGATAATTCATGAATTAGTAAGGTGTGCAGTGCACACCCTAAAAAGTGGCTACAAACTAGCGAAGTAAGGTGCACATTGTGCACCCTACAGACTGATTAAGAGGCGGCGAAATTCACTTTTGTGACTTCACCTGCGACAACATTAACTGTTTGTTGAATTTGACTTGCATCAACTTTCAACTGATAAGAACCGGGTGAAAGCTCGATCGCACCAAACCATCCTTTACCATCCGCCCGCAGTTGGCGCACCTTGCCACCAGCATTAACTGCCTGCAATGTCAAGCCCGCGCCGTCGCAGCTTCCTTGGCACTGTTGCAAATTTCCGGCGATCGC
>NZ_JAEQCB010000168.1:18827-29590 GCF_020738785.1 Microcoleus sp. PH2017_05_CCC_O_A
CCGCCCGATCGCAATTCAACGTTACTGTAAATATTGGTGCTAGCGTAGGAATAAAGCACCGTACCAGCAACGCGATTTCCTTTCGCAGAAGGCGCTTCGGCGCGGCGAATCTGCCCTAGAGTGTCTTCGATGTAGTTGAGATAGTTGCCAGGCCCGATCGCGATTTGGCGGTTGTACTGGTGGTCTTTAGCGTACTCTATCCAATGGTCGTAACCCATCTTTTGCTGCGGCTTGTACTCGCGCTGGTAAGTCATCGGCATCGCCATGTCGAGAATACCTTCTTCCAGCCAAGCGCGCCAATCCTGCAATACTTCTCTGTACGGCTGCGTTTTATACCAGCCTGCATCATTAGCTGGGCCGTCTCCCCAGGCGATCGTCGCTGCGGTAATTTTAACGCGCGGTTTAATCGCCATGGCTTCTACATAAAGCTTCCGCACTAAATTTGTCACCTGATCGCGCCGCCACTGCATCCACAGAGGATCGCTGGCTGCCGGTTTGCCCGATCGACCGTTTTGTTGGTTGAAACGGGCGATCGAAGTAGGATTGTAGCCCCAATTCGGCCCGCCGTAGCGCACGTAATCCAACTGTACGCCGTCCACATCGTAGCGCTTCAACAAGTCCAAATAGACAGAAACAGTATAATCTAGGGCGTCTGGATTGCCGGGATCGAGAAAACCTTTGGCTTCGCCACTCGAAATCAGCATCGCCCAATTGTCCTTTCCTGAGGCATTGGGCCCATGTTGTTGCCAAACATGATTTGCAGGAAGTTTACCACCGGAAACTACTGGTAGCGTCACCATCCAAGCGTGTACTTCTATACCTGCGGCGTGGGCTTTGTCGATCAAATCTTGGAGGGGATCGAAACCTGCTGGAACATTCGGATCGGTGGTGCGGGGTTCGATCGCACTCGTGTAAAAGGCATCGCCACGGCGGCGGACTTGGGCGACGATCGCGTTGGCATTAGCCCTCTGTGCGTCAGCAATCAACTTGGTTACTTCTTGAGGCGTTTTGAAACCGGGGTTGAATGCGTCCACCCAGAAGGCGCGAAATTCGCTGGTTGGGGTTAGTGGAGGCATAATGGCGATTGCGCGATTCGGGAACAAGTTGGATAACCAACCGGGAGTCAGCAGAAAACTGATTGTTAAGCCGATCGCGAACAGGCTTGACAAAAAGAGTGTTTTAGTATTTCGCATGAGGAATGTGTGAGAGAGCGTTTAACTGTCCTTTACGGACTTTTGGTGTGAGCGTCCGCTTGACATTTTGGCACATCTTTGAGTTAAAAAACTGATAGCGTGAAACTGTGTTCTGGAATAGCGATCGCTTATACTGGATTCTGGTATTTTCTATACAATCGCTTTATTTTTTCAATGTACGAACGCACTGATAGTGAGATTGAAGCAATTCAAGAACTACTCTCGCCACACTTTGGAACTGGTTTTGAGCCTGACGAACTGACAAATAGCGAACAGACAATCATCGAACAGGTATTGAAGTATGTAGGTAGCCGATTTACCCGGATGAAATATATCCTGGGTCTTGCCCTTGATTTTGCGATCGTCGCACAGCGTCTATCTAATGTTGATGACTCTGCCAAAAGATTAAGAGAAAATCTGACAATTGAACAATTATTTCAACGTTATCAAGTTGTCACTGAACGGGGAGAACAACAGGCAAATACACTAACTTTAAAATTTGGTCAATCAACTCAAGTAGGTATCCGACGTATAGAAGAGTCTATTGTTCAATTTTTTCACAGTCTCAATCGTTCTAAATATCCCAGTGCTTATGTTTACAATACAGGTCAATGGCAAAAATTTCAAGACCTACTGATTCTCTGTTTTAGTCTATCCGAGTCTGGACGATTTCAACTATGTCAACAACTTATTGATTTTGGTCTCGAACGATTGCTAAAGAACATATTTGTTACGAGAGAATCTTTGCGAATTCGCTTATTTGCCGAGATAGTAAGCAATTACCCGCGCAGCGATCCAGATGAAAATGGAGGTTTAGTTTTTCAAGCCATTGCTTGCGGTTATTTCAAAGCAGATCGACCTCATCTTAGCTTTGTAGTTGATAAGGTACGCACAGGTTCGTCAAGACAGCGGCGTTTTGGAGATATTGATTGTTATTACGGCTTGGATCTAGAAATATCAATAGAAGTAAAAGACTGCCACATTTCCATGAAAAACGTCAAGCAACAATTGGGAAGTTTCCAGAAACAAGTAACAGGTAATCAAATCCTTGGTGTGGCTTTTATACTCTCCATAGACGGCGAAGCGAGTTCTATACTTAGCGACAGTGGCATCATTTCCTTCGCACAAGATGAGTTAATTAGATCCGTGAGGATCTGGGATTGGCAAAAGCAGGATGCAGCCGTGCATGAGATGCTTCACTATCTTGCTCATGTTGAACAGAATCCTAGTGCTGTTGGCAGACTGCTGGCATTTATTCGCGATCGAGATCCCCAACACAACTCTCTTACTTATTATCAAAGTTAAACTGTGATTTCAAGAGCAAGCTGAATCGGAAAATTCAACTCTGAATTGAGTGACTTTACTTTTTGCGATCGGGCTATAACAATTTCATCATCTGAATGGCTTTGATAAGCCTTGATAACTTCCTTTCCTACCGCAAATCCGAGTAGTGGCGGTACGGCATTTCCGACTTGAAGGTACTGTGATGTTCTCGAACCAATCACCTCAAAATCATCGTCAAAAGATTGCAGCCTCAATCCTTCGCGGACAGTCAATCCCCGATGCTGACTTGGATGAGTCGCTCGTGCAGACGAAGGTTTTCTCATGTTAGATGTTACAGCAATAGCTGGTTTATCACTAGCTAGCCGAGCATAGCTATTGTGAAAACCGCTGGCTGGTTGAAGGATCTCGGGAATTGACTTTCTGTTGCCACCATCTGGGATATACTTCAGAATTTCAATTAACTTTTGTGAATGATTGGCTGCCTCGTGATGTAGCAATATATTGGCGGTTTTCCGCCTAGCTATTTGATACTCAGTTTGCGGCATAATCTGGTAAAATTTACAAATCTCTCCAGCATTTAATGGCGGTAAATCTGAAATTGCATCAGCTACATTGACATAATAGTGAGAACTTGGCAGTGGAAACTCAGGCGGCAGCAATCCATCAAGCCAACCTATAAAAAAAGCACGCTTTCGCAGTTGTGGTACGCCGTAGTCAGCCGCTTTTAAAAGGCGACATTTCATGTGATAGCCGATATCAGCAAAGCTAGCGATGACTGAATCGCGCACTTTGCCTCCCTGCATTACCAACATTCCTTCAACATTCTCGATAATCACATAAGCCGGACGAATTTCAGCCACCAAGTCGCGAAAATTGCACCATAAAGAATTGCGAGGATCTGTAATCTCTCGCTTGCCAACGGTGCTAAATCCTTGGCACGGTACTCCCCCAGTAATGATGTCGATTTCTGCTACCGAAATTTTAAAGAACTCCTCTATCTCGGAAACGGTTGTCTGTGTTAAGTCAGATAGCAAACAGGGAAGTGGAGATAGGTTTCGTTCAAAAGTTTGTTTGGCGTTTTGACAGTAATCTATGCCGCCGATTGCTTGAATTCCAGCACGTTTAAAACCCAGAGTTAACCCTCCAATGCCGCAAAACAAGTCAAGGCTACGCGGAAAATGCTTTGTTTGAGTTTTTGTCATCGTTATCTACCTCTTGAGAGAACTATATGAAAAGTCAACATACTTTTGCGAACTTACGGCACTTCCGACTGGGATCAGAATGTCCGCGCTGACTTCGTTCATTTTAACGGACAACATCTGTTGCAGGCTTATTCAAAAGATGAAAATATTTGTGAGCCAGAATGATGCTAAAATACGCTGTTTGTATGGCTGGTGCTGGCATCAGCACAACATATACTGTGATGCCAGCGGTTGAATTGACCGGAAATTGTCGATCGCACTCAGTAAACCAAATCAGTAGTTAGGCAAAATATGTCTGCAATGGAAAAAAAACCGATCGATGGATTGTGGGTATCAGTATTATACTTCGCTCAGGGTCTCCCGTACACCGTCGTTAATTTAATGTCGGTGATTTTTTTGAAAGGGATGGGAACCAGCAACGAACTAATCGGATTGACAAGTCTGTTATCTTTTCCTTGGGTATTAAAAGGTTTGTGGGGGCCCGTTGTTGATATGTATTCCACTAAACGCAAGTGGATTTTAAGAACGGAAATCATTTGTGCTTTTCTGTTTGCTTTCCTAGCTTTTGGTGTGTTGACGCCTATGGCTATTATTATATCGCTGGTTGTGTTTACAGCGATCGCCTTTGTTTCAGCTACTCACGACATCGCCATTGACGGATTTTATTTAAACACTCTCACTAAAGACAAACAAGCACTATTTGTCGGTGTTCGCAACACGGCTTATAGAGGTGCCGTGATTGTCGGTAGCGGTGTCTTGGTTTTCTTGGCCGGTAAACTAGCAGAACAGCATTTAATCCCGGTAAATGCAGGCGATACTAAAACATATCAGGAGATTCCGCTGTCACTTTTCGGTTCGTCTTATAATGTGTCTCCGATTAACTACGGATGGGCGACAGCCTTTGGCATTTGCGCGCTGATTTTTGTGCTGATTTATCTGTTTCAGCGGTGGTATCTTCCCTATCCTAGAAATTCTGCTGCGGAAACAGGCGCACCCCAACAAAAAATTAGCTTTTTTGAGTCATTTAAAACCTATTTCCAGCAAGATAAAATTGGTTGGATTGTGACTTATGTCTTGATTTTTAGATTGGGAGATGCCCTGACTTTTAAAATGGCTCCTCCATTTTTAATGGATAAAGTTGAGAAGGGAGGATTAGCAGTTTCTACGTCAGATATGGGTTTGCTATCAGGTACTGTCGGGATAATTTTTCTGTTAATCGGAGGGTTGCTGGGCGGTTATTTGATTGCGAAACAAGGACTGAAAAAATGGATGTGGCCGACGGCGATTATGCAAAATTCAACTAACGTGTTGTATTGGATGTTGGCAATCAATCAACCGGGGATTGAGTGGGCCTATGCTGTAAATTCGATCGAGCAATTTACTTACGGACTTGGTGTAGCTGCCTATACAGTGTTCTTAATGCGGACTGTCCGCCCTGATTACGAAGCATCCCACTACGCGATTACCACGGCTTTCATGGCCGCAGGAGTGCTGATTCCGGGCGTTTTTAGCGGTTATTTACAGACTGCATTGGGCTATCAAAATTATTTCTTGTTTAGTTCACTGGCTGTGATTCCCGGTATGCTGACGATTTTCTTTTTGCCACTAGAAGATGAGAAAAAATTAGAATCTATGCCCCGGCCTGGACTGGACGATCCAGATTAATTAAATTGTATCTGTAATTAGGTACGTAGTTGCGATGAAAGCGCGCTCTTGGTGAATATAAGCTAAGAGCGCTGAAGCGCAACTACGTACCTTAGAGGGAGGCAACCTTTGATCGATACTTTTGATAGTTTTATATCTCCTATCCTGACAATTGCTCCACCCTGGATTGCCCCGATAGATAAGGGGTAGGCACGGGGCACTACCCCTACAAATCTTCATGAATATTTTAGGAATACTATAATTTACTCCACAAAATATAGGACACAACAATGTTGTATCCCTACCCCATATAGCAATCCTAAAATTAGGTACTTAGTTGGGCAAAGTGCGCTCTTCAGAATATAAGCTAAGAGCGCTGAAGCGCAACTACGTACCTTTAGGATTGCTATAGTCGCCAACTAAATCGAAATAAAATCCCTGGCTGTTAGCGGACTGCTTAGTACGCCGAAGAAACTGGCAAGAACTTCACCACTGCTGGCAATTTCGATGGTTGTTGAAATATCGGCTTGAGTAATTCTCAGTTGGTTGAAGCTCAAACCTCTGGTCAAACCAATTGAATCTTGACCTTGTTGAAAGTCTAGAAGTGTATCTGTACCGGCGCCTGCTCCTAACACAAATACGTCGCGTCCAGCGCCACTAATTAACAAATCTGCACCTACTCCGCCAACGAGGGTATCGTCGCCGTCTCCCCCGCTCAAATTGTCATCTCCTTTGCCGCCGAATAACTGATCGTTGCCGAGGCCACCGCTGATAATATCGTTACCTTTATTGCCGCTGAGAGTATCGTTTCCCCCATTACCAGTTATAATATCGTCCCCGGCCAAACCTGAGGTTGTATTGTTGGCATCGTCGCCTACTAAATTATTAATTTGGGAGAGGTCGAGAGCAGTTTTCATTGCAAGAACGTTTCCGAGAAAAGAGGTTCCCGGAGTGGTTCTCAATTGCTCTAAACTGCTGCGGGAAGCCAGGGCTTTTCCTAAGGGTGGCAGCGCAAAGTTTAAGCCTGCTAACAGCTCTAAATAATCTGAATCTGTAAAATTGAAATCCGGGCGGTTCAACTGGTCTACAGATATCTCTGTCTTGGTCAAACCGGGAGGAGGAGAGCTTAACAAACCACTTTGGGTGTGCTTGTCCAAGACAAGTAGCGGGTTAATAATCGGGTTAGTAAATGTTTCAAGAACTACTTTTCCGGGAAGAAAAGCTTCTCCTCCCAAACTAACAAAATCGCCACTAACTATATAGTGAGTTACATTTTTGCCTGCACTCGCTTTCTGCTTAAATGTATTGACTATACTTTGAGCAATTCCGGGAGAATTAAAGGTAACAATATCTCCGATCGCAGATGTGAATTCTGTGGCGGCTAGTTGCGTTATGGCGCCGCCCAAGCTGTGCCCGAGAAGGTCTGGTGGCAAGCGGCGGGGGTTTTTTGTTGTATCTTGACCGATTTGTGTCAGCCAAGTTCCTAAGGCTTGTTTGTTGGCTTCAAATTGGTTGAAGCCGACGCTTCGCTTGTCTGCGTTGGCAAGATCGTCTACGAGGGAGTCGGTGCCGCGAAATACTAGAACTGGCGGTTTGTCTGGGGTGGTGGAGATTAAGCCGATCGCGTGAAATCCCGTTAGGGGATCGTCAAAAGTGCGATCGATTCGGTAGCCGACAGCCGTCAAACCAGCTTGAACTACAGTTTGTAACTGGGGGTTGTTATCTATGTAAACAAGCTGCTTGGCTATAGTTTCGTAAGCGGCGGGGGAGGATGGCATATTTTTGTTATTTCCTGTCGTTTGATTGGGATTGGCTTTTTAAGCTAGTCAACTCATTTTACAGTAAATTAGGTTAATAAACAATATTTGTTTCTCCTATTGCGCGTTCCTAAATCACCCAATAGTCGGCTTGTGGCAGCGGATTTCGCAATAGCAAAAAACACACAAAAAAAGATTTACGCGCAATAACTTGCAGTTGTTGCGCTACCCAAACTACTATTTTGATCCATTAAATCTGCACGAAATCCGGTCGCGTGAGGTCGTTAGCGGACACGCCTCTGACGGTAGCAATAATTTCCCCAGTAATCGGGATAGTAATTACAGCTCCGTCAGCACTTGGGGTAACAATAATTTGAGGGTAAGTTAGACCCCGTGATAGGCCAATTAAATCTTCACCCTTTTTAAAATCGACAATCACATCTGCTCCGCCACCTGATTCTAATACAAAGCGATCGCGCCCTGCACCGCCAATTAAAAAATCGTTGCCAAATTCGCCGGAAATGAGGTCGTTTCCGTCGCCACCATCCAAAAAATCGTTGTTTCTGCCACCGTACAAGAAGTCGTCACCACTGTCGCCACTGAGGCTGTCATTATCTCGATTGCCTCTGAGAGTGTCGTTACCGGCGTTGCCGATAATTGTATCCTCTCCAGGGCCACCGCTAGCAGTATTGTTGCGAGCGTCGCCTAATAAATAATTTGCTTGCAGGGGAGCTAAACCGAATTGCATTTGTCTGATTAAGTCCACAAACGAAAATTCTGAGGCTGTTCTCAAACTCTCTGCACCGGCTCGGTTTCTGATTGCCACTGACACATTTGCTAGGGGAAAATTTAGTGCAGCAATAAACTCGTTAAAATCTGAGTCGTTGTTACTATAAGTAAATTCGGGACTGTTTAAGTTTTCGAGGGAAAATTGCCTCTGGAAAAAATCTGCGGGTGGAGCAGTTAACAAGTTTTCTCTGCGATGTTTGGCTAAAACACTTAAGGGATTAATAGTCGGGTCTGTGAAAGTTTGGAGAAATACTTTTCCCTGGATAAATGCTTCGCCAAACAAACTGACAATATCTCCGCTGACAATGTAGTGACTGACATTTTTGTTGCCTGCCCTACTGAGATTTTTCCGAAAATTGCTGGCGATACTCGCTGAGATTCCGGGAGAGTTGAAAGTCAAGATATCGCCGCTCAGAGATGTGTATTCGCTGGCTACAATTTGAGCGATCGCTCCGCCCCAACTGTGCCCGACGACATCGGGCAATAATTTGCTGGGGTTTTTGGCAGTATCTTGACCGATTTCTGCGAGCCAGTTTTTGATACTATCTTTGTTTTTTTCAAATTCGGGTAAGCCTATGTCGCGGGAGGCAGAAAACATAGCGTCGCCGTCGATGAAGTCGGTACCTCGAAATACGAGGACTGGCGGTTTGGTGGGGTCAGAGGAACCGAAGCCGATCGCGTAAAATCCGGTTTCTTTGTCGTCCAATATGCGATCGATATAGTAGCCGTTAGTGTCCAGGAAGCGCGAAACTTGATTTTGCGCGTTCGGCTTTTGATTCAAAAAAACAATTGACTTAGCCAGAGCTTCATAAACAGCAGGCGAGGCACTCATAATATTTTATTTGGTGTTTGTTGGTATTTGCGATCGCTCTGGTTTTGAGCTAATTTTCCACTGTCAGCCATTATAACTGACAAGATTTGTATGGTACACTTGATAATATCTACTCAAGAATCATTTTTTGCGGTTATGACTATCATTCGTCAATACATTGCTCCATTGATCGCAATATTAGTATTTTTCGTGGCTCTGGTAGCAGTCAGCGCTCGCATCTTTTTGCCGGCTGACATGGCTGCCCCGGCACCGATTGAGGAACCGATCCCGCTCCATCAAGCGGTATCTCTGAATCCTATTTTCTTGGGGCTCAATTATTCCTCTCTCCCTGTCCAAATTCGCTGATGTCTGCTCAGTTGATACCGGGCTACAGGCTGCGATCGGGTTCTGGACTCGATCGCGCAAAACTGCTAAAGTTCCTGCACCATACTTACCGAGAGCTTTACCCCGATCGCGAATTGGGACATTTGGCTCAAACTGTCGAGCAGTATTTTTCTAAACAGACGCCGCTTTGGTGGGTAGAGTGCCTGAAAAACAGCCCGTTCGAGGGAGAAAGTTTTTCCGGGATCCCCTCGCAGCCGGCAAATCCCACATCAGTTGTCGGATGTTTGTGGTTGGGAAATGCGATCGACCAAACCACTGGAGAACGCCACGGTCACATTTTTCTGCTCTATATAGCACCGGAACACCGCCGTCAGGGACTAGGTGCAGCTTTAGTTATTCAGGCAGAAAATTGGGCGCGTTCAAGAGGCGATCGGCAAATTGGTTTGCAAGTTTTTCTGAGCAATCAGCCTGCGATGAATCTCTATCAAAAATTAGGCTATGAGAGTCATTCTGTCTGGATGATCAAATCTCTTTGAAAAACCAGAGGTATTTGTTTGCAGTCAGGGGTGCAGCGGCTTGTGCAAGGCAAATATGTTTGTAGGGGCGAAGCATGACCGCAGTCAATATAAAATTATAACTAATAACTTATATGCGGTCATGCTTCGCCCTCTTCAAAAACCAGATGCACCAGCTCTTCTTCCTGACTGCGAACAATAGGAGGACTTGAGAGTTGAATCGGAATGCTTTTATTGCCGGAAATGCTAATTTATATTGACCGCTGAATCAGTTGCGCCCGTAGCATCCTCTCTGCGGTAAAGTTTTTTTATGAACAATAACGACTACACCAACGCCCTCGATCTTGATACGGAACTGGAAAGCCCTTTGGATCATTTTGATGAATCCGAACCCCCGCTACCAGATCCAGAGGAAATGCTGCCTTTGCTGGAATCGCCGGAACCTCAGCACCGGATGATGGCGGCGCGGGCTTTTTGCGAACTCCAGGACGATCGCGCGATTTCGCATTTAATTAATTTGTTAAGAGACGGTTGTCCCTTGGTGCGGGTGAGTGCGGCCTATGCTTTGGGGCGAAATCCAAGTCCCGATGCTGTGGAACCGCTGATCGAGCAACTCAACCGCGATTGGAACGGTTACGTTCGCAAAGGGGTAGTTTGGGCCTTGGGAAATTGCAGAGATCACCGCGCTTTATCGCCCTTAATTGATGCTCTGAGAACTGATATTTCGGCGGTACGTTTGTGGGCGGCGAGTTCTCTGGGTCAAATGGCAAAAGTTGGTTACTATGTGGTGATTGCGGGGATTCCACCGTTGATTCAAGCATTGCGAAGAGACTCTGTATCTGCCGTTCGCAGTAATTCCGCTTGGGCGATCGGGCAACTGGCGCGCGAGTTACCGAATAATGTAGTGTACGCTGGGGCGATCGACGCTTTAATTGAATCATTAGAAGAAGATGAAGACATGGGCGTGCGCGACGATGCTAAATCTTCGCTGTTGCGAGTCGGCGATCCGCGAGGTTTGCAGATTATTGAAGACTTAGAAATGGAAGGAATATTATAATGAATATTCCACAATTAAGCACCGTTTACAAATTCCCAATTACCCGTTACCAATTATGAACTTCATCAATCCCAAAACAGATTTTGGCTTCAAAAAAATCTTTGCATCGCCCCAGCACAAAGAAGTTTTGATTAGCTTCCTGAATGCTATGCTCTACAACGCAGAG